>JAISQD010000062.1 GCA_031274415.1 Tannerellaceae bacterium
TGGATCATCCTGACCGTATTCCGGTCGGCGTAAAGCTGCAGATACCCTCCGCCAAATTATATGACATCCATGCAGGCAGCCCTGCATCTATAAAAAAGGCGCGGGCTCTCCAGGCGCAAATCATGGCGAAGTATCCCTCCCGTACCCCCTCATATTCTCCTTATCAATACCAGGAACAATATGGGAACTATGGACAATATACGGAGTACAAGGAGACATATCCGGAATATCCGCCCAACTATTTTTACTAAATTAAATAAACAATCGAAAAACGGGTTAGTAATATTTAACTGCAAATTTTGAGGATAGCCCTTTAACATTTCTAATTTTGTGCGTTGAATAAGTCAATGTAAAAAGTAAATATATAATTAGTAAAATCGATGAGTCAAACAGTAGATATTCGTGAGTTGAACGAACGGATTGAAAGTAAAAGTTCATTTGTAAACATGATTACCGTGGGGATGAACCAGGTAATCGTTGGACAAAAGCATTTAGTAGAGTCTTTGTTGATCGGCCTGCTTTCGGACGGGCATATCCTGTTGGAGGGTGTCCCCGGCCTGGCAAAGACGTTGGCCATTAAAACACTGGCATCGTTGATAGACGCTAAATACAGCCGCATCCAGTTTACGCCCGACTTACTTCCGGCCGACGTAATCGGCACCATGATTTACAGTCAGAAAAATGAAGAGTTTCAGGTAAAGCATGGGCCTATTTTCGCTAATTTTGTATTGGCTGATGAAATTAACCGCGCACCTGCCAAGGTACAAAGCGCGCTTCTTGAAGCGATGCAGGAGCGTCAGGTGACGATTAGTGAGACGACGTACAAGTTGCCCGAGCCTTTCCTTGTGATGGCCACGCAGAACCCGATCGAGCAGGAGGGGACTTATCCGCTTCCTGAAGCGCAGGTCGACCGTTTCATGCTGAAAGCGGTGATCGGTTATCCGAAAAAGGAGGAGGAGAAGCTGATTATCCGTCAGAACATATCCGGCGAGAAGCCGGATATAACGCCGGTTCTCACCGGAAAAGAGATACTGGAAGCCCGCAAAGTCGTCCGTGACGTCTATCTGGATGAGAAGATCGAGCGTTACATCGTCGATATTGTTTTCGCTACGCGCTTTCCGCAAGAACACGGATTGCCTAACCTGGCCGGCATGATCTCGTTCGGCGCCTCTCCGCGTGCGTCAATCAACCTGGCTTTGGCGGCACGCGCCTACGCTTTTATCAAGCGCAGGGGGTATGTGATTCCCGAAGACATCCGCGCCGTATGCCACGACGTCATGCGTCACCGTATTGGCTTGAGTTACGAAGCGGAAGCCAACAACCTGACGTCGGAAGAGATCATCAGTGAGATATTGAACAAGGTAGAAGTACCTTAAATTATGGAAACGAGTGAACTATTAAAGAAAGTTCGCCGGATTGAAATAAAAACGCGCGGCCTGTCCCGTAATATCTTTGCCGGACAGTACCATTCGGCCTTTAAAGGGCGCGGAATGGCTTTCAGCGAAGTGCGTGAATATCAATATGGCGATGATATCCGTGATATCGACTGGAACGTTACGGCGCGGTATATCCGTCCGTATGTGAAGGTGTTTGAAGAGGAACGTGAGCTGACCGTTATGTTGCTCATTGATGTTTCGGGTAGTAGCGATTTTGGCTCGGTACATGTCATGAAGCGGGAGATCATCACGGAAATAGCTGCCACGCTGGCTTTTTCGGCGATTCAGAATAATGATAAGATCGGCGTTATTTTCTTTTCCGATAAGATAGAGAAATTTATCCCTCCCCAGAAAGGGAAGAAGCATATCCTTTATATCATTCGCGAACTGATTAATTTTCGTCCGGATGATACAAAAACGGATATCAGCCAGGTGTTGAAATACCTGACGAATGTGATAAAGAAGCGTTGTACGACGTTTCTCATTTCCGACTTTATCGACGAAAGAAATTTCAAAGATGCTCTTACGATAGCCAACCGCAAACATGATGTGGTGGCTATTCAGGTATATGATCGTCGGGAGACAGGATTGCCGTCGGTAGGCCTGATGAAAATAAAAGATGCGGAAACGAAAGAGGAACGTTGGATAGATACCTCTTCCGCGCGGGTTCGTCAGGCGTATAGCACATGGTGGGAGCGTCGTCAGAAAGAAATGAATGATGCGTTTAAGAAATGCCGGGTAGATTCGGTCTCTATCCGTACGGAAGATGATTATGTGAAATCGTTAATTGCTCTTTTTGAAAAACGTAATTAAACAAACCTAAGATGAAGTTGATGAAGAAAAGCGTGCTGTTTCTTATATGTATTCAAATGCTATTTTCAACCGGAAAGGGATCGGCGCAAAGTACGTTGATTGATGTCGGGCTTGATTCGGCCGCTATCCTGATAGGCGAACAGACCGTATTGCACCTGACCGTCACTTCCGACCGGGAGAAAGAGATACGGATTCTCATCCCGCGCGATACGCTGATGCGCGGCGTGGAGGTCTTGGCCGTTTCCGCTCCTGATTCTTCGATTATTGACAATGGCCGGTTGTTGATTAAGCAGGATGTGCTGATCACCTCGTTCGATTCCTCCCTTTACCTGTTGCCTCCGGTGGCCGTCGTAGACGGGCGGGATACGGTATATTCCAACCAGGTCGCCCTGAAAGTCTCGACCATTCCTGTGAATGTCGATGCGCCGGAGGAGTTTTACGATATAAAAGAGGTCTGGAAGCCTCCTTTTGTCCTGGCGGATTATTACGTGTTCCTGTTTGGCGGGCTGTTTTTCCTGTTCCTGATATGTGTCGCCGGGTATATTATCCAACAGGTCAGGAACAAAAAATCCATCCTGCCATTTAAGAAAGAGGCGCCCAAGCTTTCCCCATACGACCAGGCGGTGAAAGACCTGGATGAGATAAAGCGGCAAAAGCTTTGGCAGCAAGGGCGCAACAAAGAATACTATACCTTGATAACGGAGGTATTGCGTAGCTATATGGAAGAACGTTTTGACATCAACGCCCTGGAAATGACTTCAGGCGAGATTCTGCACGCCATCCGTGACAGGGAAGAGGCCGATTCGGTCTATGAGAACCTGAAACAGATTCTGCAATTGGCCGACTTCGTGAAATTTGCCAAACTGATTCCGCTTCCGGATGAAAACGATTTGAGTATGATGAATGCCTATTTGTTTGTCAATCAGACGAAGCAAACCTTAATAAAAGAATGAACATGATATTTGCGAATCCTACATATTTATATCTGTTGCTGTTGCTCATCCCTTTGGTTGGATGGTATATCTGGAAGCTTCGTAAAAGTCAGGCCAGCTTACAGATCTCATCGTCTGAGGCCTTTCAAGCGCCGGGGATCAATTCCTATAAGGTCTATCTCAGGCATTTACCCTTTGTCCTTAGGATGATGGCGATCGCTTTGACAATCATCGTCCTGGCGCGTCCGCAATCGACGAACAGCTGGCAAAACTCGTCTACCGAGGGGATTGATATCATGATGGCGATAGATGTTTCGACGAGTATGTTGACGTTGGATCTGAAGCCGAACCGCCTGGAAGCGGCGAAAGACGTCGCCGCCTCTTTTATCAACGGGAGGCCGAACGACAATATCGGGTTGGTCGTCTTTTCGGGCGAGAGCTTTACGCAATGCCCGCTGACGACCGACCACACCGTGCTGCTGAATCTTTTCAAGGATATCCAATGCGGGATGATCCAGGACGGGACGGCTATCGGACTGGGGCTGGCCAATGCGGTGAGCCGCATCAAGGATAGCCAGGCCAAATCCAAAGTCATTATCCTGTTGACCGACGGGGTGAACAATATGGGGGAGATCGCCCCCGTCACCGCTGCGGATATAGCGAAGACGTTTGGTATCCGGGTGTATACCATCGGCGTCGGGACAATGGGGGAGGCGATGTATCCCTATCAAACGGCTTTTGGCATCAGCTATCAAAAAATACAGGTGGAAATTGACGAGCCGGCATTGAAGCAAATCTCCTCCGCAACGGGCGGGCAGTATTTTCGCGCAACGGACAATGCCAGCCTGAAAGAGATTTATGCCGAGATAGACCATATGGAGAAGACAAAAATCAGCGTACAGGAATACAGTAAAAAACAGGAGGAATATACAAACTGGGCTTTATTGGTGCTTGCACTGCTGCTTTTGGATATGTTGTTGAGAAATACATTGTTGAGGAATATACCATAAAAAAAAGGACTGATTATGTTTCGTTTTGCACATCCAGACTATTTATATCTGCTTTGTATACTTCCGGTATTGATCGCTTTGTATCTGTATGCCTTTATAAGAAAGAAAAAAGCGATCAGGAAATATGGCGCTCCTGAGCTGTTGGCCGAACTGATGCCGGATGTGTCGATAAAGCGTCAGCACTGGAAATTCTGGTTGCTGTTCGGCGCTATTGCCGTAGTGATTTTTGTGATTGCCGGGCCGCAGTTCGGTTCTAAACTGGAGACGGTCAAACGCCAGGGGGTCGAGATTATGGTTTGCCTGGATGTCTCGAACTCCATGCTTGCCGAAGACGTCACGCCCAACCGTCTGGAAAAAGCCAAACAGATGCTCTCTATCCTGACGGACGGATTTATAAACGATAAGGTCGGGCTGATCGTATTCGCCGGGGATGCGTTCACGCAATTACCGATCACCTCCGATTATATCTCGGCTAAAATGTTCCTGTCATCGATCAGTCCGAGCATTGTGTCGACGCAGGGGACAGCGATCGGAGCGGCCATTAACCTGGCTGTCCGTTCTTTTACGCCCGATGAAGCGTCGGACAAGACCATTATATTGATTACCGATGGCGAAAACCATGAAGACGACGCCATTGGCGCGGCAAAAAAGGCGGCGGAGAAGGGCATTCATGTCAATATCGTAGGAATGGGGCAACTTAACGGTACGCCGATCCCGATAGGAGGAAATAATAATTTCATGAAAGATAAAGAAGGAAATGTGGTTGTGACAAAATTGAACGAACAAATGTGTCAGGAAATTGCGGCGGCAGGACAAGGGATGTATGTTCGTGCGGACAATACAAATTCGGCATTAAAGGCTTTACAGAGTGAGATTAATAAAATGAATAAATCCGAAATAGACAGCAAAATCTATTCCGAATACGACGAACAGTTTCAAACGCTTGCCTGGATTGTCCTGTTTTTCCTGATCGTAGAGTTTTTGACATTAGACCGGAAAAGCCGGATATTCAGAAAAATAAAATTGTTCTCTTAATCTATCGAAGTTGATGAAAGGTATGCAGAAAATAGTGATATGGGCGATGGCATTTACAGTTTGTTCGGGAGTTACATTCGCCCAAAAGGCTGAACGTAAAAACGTTCGCGAGGGAAATAAGTTGTATAAGAACGAGAAATTTACCGAATCGGAGATTGCCTACCGCAAGAGCTTAGATGTCAATCCCAATTCTTTTGAAGGGACATTCAACCTGGGGGATGCCCTTTACAAGCAAGAGAAATACCCCGAAGCGGCCGAACAGTATCAACTGATTCTCGGACAGGGAGAGAAGCTGTTGCAGGATGATCCCGCTAATGCCGCCCGGTTGTCGCAAGTGCTTCATAACCTCGGGAATATAGGGATGAAAAATAAAGACTATGCCAAAAGCATCGAAGCCTATAAGCAGTCGCTTCGCCTCAATCCGGGAGATGATGAAACGCGTTACAACCTGGCTTTAGCCCAGAAATTGTTGCAAAACCAGGAAAACGAGGATCAAAGCAAAGATGATCAGGATAAAGACCAGGAGCAGGATGAAGATAAAAAAGAGGAAGAACAGGAACAAAAACCCCAGCAACAGGACGACAAGAAAGAGAATAAAACACAGGAGGAACAACAGCAAAACGAGCAGATGAGCCAGGACAATGCACAACAGATACTGGATGCATTCCTGCAAGACGAGAAAGATACTCAGGAAAAGGTAAAGAAAGCGCAAGCTGAACAACGTCAACGTCGCAAGACGGATAAAGAGTGGTAAAATTGTCATATAAAAAAACAACAGATCAATGAAAGGTATCATTTTCTTATTCATCTTATCTTTAACGATCGGGATACCGTTGAAAGCAGAGCAGATCACATTCAAAGCATCTGCCCCCGAAGCAGTTGTGGCGGGACAACAATTCAGGCTGTCTTATGTTGTGAATCATGCCGATGGCGAAGAGTTCAGGCTTACGGAAGAAATATCCGGTTTTAAGGTATTGATAGGGCCGTCACCGGCGAGAAGCCAGAGTGCAACCTTTAACAACGGAAAGCTGACGAGTGAGTCGTCCCTGACGAATACCTATATCCTGGTGGCTGAAAAGGAGGGGACGTATACGCTGCCTGCGGCAACGATTAAAGTCAACAATGCCACATATACCTCCAATAAACCGACGATAAAGGTGCTCCCCCCCGATCAGGCGACGAATGCGGCGTCCGACCGGGGCAATGCCACCACCTCAGGTAGCATATCGAATGATGATGTCTTTATGGTCATGCAAGTCTCCAAGCGAAGCGTGTATGAACAGGAAGGTTTCTTAGTGACTTTCAAGCTCTATTCAAAAGACGGGCAGGTCGCCCTGAATGCGCTTAAATATCCCGACTTTGAAGGATTCTTATCGCAAGAAGTCGAACTTCCTGAAAATAAACAGTGGGTTCAGGAGCATTACAATGGCCGGAACTATCTGTCTGTCGTATTGAAACAGACCGTTTTATATCCCCAGCGTTCGGGGAAAATCACCATTGGGGCGGGAAGTTATCCCGTTACCGTACGCGTATATGTTCAATCCCAGATGCGTAGCCTTTTCGATGATTTCCTGGGGTCATACCATGATGTGAAAAAGGTGCTGACGACCGCTCCTGTCACTATCGACGTCAATCCCCTTCCTTTCGGGAAACCGGCTTCATATGCCAATGCGGTGGGCGACTATACGATGACGGCAAGTATCAGTTCCGATCAGGTGAAAACAAATGAAGCGGTCACGGTTAAAGTTAAAATATCCGGGACGGGGAACCTTCGTTTGATCAAAAATCCTGAAGTCCTCTTCCCGAACGATTTTAATGCCTTCGACCCTAAAGTGGAGAATGATATCAAGGTATCGGGAGGGGGAGTGCATGGCAGTAGGACGATTGAATATGTCGCGATTCCGCGCTATGCCGGCGATTTTGAGATACCGGCCATCAACTTCTCCTATTTCGATATCAAATCCGGCGCTTACAAGACGCTGACTTCAGGCCCCTACACGCTTCATGTGGAAAAGGGAGAGGGCGGAGAAGCAGGGGATGCCATGGTTTCCAATTTCAGTAACCGCGAGCGCGTGCGGTATTTGGGGCAGGATATCCGTTACCTGAAAGTGAGTACGATCCGTTTTATGAATAAAAACGATATCTTCTTTGGCTCGTTCACCTATTGGATGTGTTACCTGATCCCCTTCATCCTTTTTATCCTGTTCTTCTTTATCTATCGCAAACAGGTGAAAGAAAATGCGAATATCGCTTTAGTCCGTACAAAGAAAGCGAATAAGATGGCTGTCAGGCGGCTCAAGAATGCCGGTAAGTTACTGAAAGAAAACGCGAAAGAGGCATTTTATGAAGAAGTACTTCGTGCGTTATGGGGATATTTGAGCGATAAATTAAATATTCCGCAGTCTACGCTGACAAAGGACAATGTCGAAACCGAGTTGGCTAAGTATGGCGTGGACGGCTCTCTGATCACCGAATTTATGGAGATCCTGAATACGTGTGAATTTGCCCGTTATGCGCCGTCGCAAGCTTCAGACGCGATGGATCAATTGTATGCATCAACAGTAGACGCCATTGGTAAAATGGAAAATACGATTAAAAAATAAAGGTATGAAAAGGATCATAACTATACGGACATGTCTCTTTATCGTGTGTATGCAGTGCCTTGTATGGAGCGTATACGCCCAGGATGAGGCGATCAAAGAGGCAGAAGATGCGTATGCAAAAGAAAACTACGGTCAAGCGATCGAACTGTATGAGGAATTGCTGAAAACACATGGCGAATCCGCCGAGATTTACTATAACCTGGGCAACGCGTATTACAGGGCGAACAAAACAGCGCCCTCCATATTGAATTATGAGCGGGCGTTGCTGTTGGATCCGGGCGACGCCGATATCCGTTTCAACCTCCAAATGGCCAAACAAAAGGCGGTTGACCATATCGAGCCGGTGGGCGATTTCTTCCTGGCAAAATGGTTTGACGCGGTGCAGAATATGGGGGCTGCCGATTCGTGGGCATACCTGGGGATCGTTTGTTTTCTCCTGTTTATCGGGTGTTTGCTGTTGTATTTCTTCTCACGGTGGGTGAGGATGAAAAAGATCGGATTCTATTTGGGGTCGGTTTTCCTGGTCATGGTGGTTCTTGTCAATATCTTTGCAAGAAACCAGAAAGAGGAATTGGTGAACCATGCAAGCGCAATTGTCTTTTCACCTACCGTTACGGTAAAAAGTTCGCCTGATGCCAGCGGCACAGACCTGTTTATTTTGCACGAAGGAACGAAGGTGTATATAAAAAGTACATTAGGCGCATGGAAAGAGATCACACTGGAAGATGGTCATGTCGGCTGGATGCCTGCGAAAGATATGGAGATCATCTAAATAAAAGGTAGGTATGCTTGAAGCTATTTTAGAGTACGAGCGGGAGCTGTTTTTTATACTGAACGGTTGCCATACCCCTTTTTTAGACCGTTTCATGTGGCTGTATTCGGGAAAGACGGTCTGGTTGCCGTTGGCTGTTTTTATCGTTGGTGTGCTGATTTACAAAAAGAACTGGCGGGAGTCGTTGTTGATCGTTTTGGCTATTGCTTTGGTGATCCTCCTTTGCGACCAGTTTGCTTCCCACCTTTGCAAACCGCTGTTTGCCCGCTTCCGCCCCACCTACCACCCGGAGTTTATGGATCAGGTAAAGACCGTGTTCGATTACAGGGGAGGGCGGTATGGGTTTATATCCAGCCATGCAGCGAATGCGTTTGGTTTTGCCATGTTCATGTCCCTCCTGTTCCGTTACCGGATTTTTACATGGACGATTTTCCTTTGGGCGGCATTGAATGCCTATACGCGCATCTACCTGGGCGTGCACTTTATTTCGGATATCATTCCGGGAGCCATTGTCGGCCTTGTCTTGGGGTATCTCGTGTATATCGTGTATGTAAGAATCAGGAAACGAATGGTTTGTAGGGTAGGAGAGGAGGCGCTTCCTGAGATCTATTCCAAGAGGCGTAAACTTTTAATTGTTTTTGGCATTCTTATGACTGTTTTAATCCTTTTGGCCTGTAATAGCGTGTTAATTGCTTTTTTACGTTAAATTCGGGGGATACATGTCGTAAAGCATGTTTCATTTCCACAATATTATTTGTTCCTATGCCATATAATGACTAAGTTAGTGCCATCGAAACGAATATAAATATAAACATTCTTAAAATAAGGAACCATGACAAAGACATTCACATTTAATGAATTACGCAGAATCAAAGACAGCTTACCTGATGGTACCACCCACCGTATTGCCGACGAGTTGGGTGTGTCGGTAGAAACCGTTCGCAATTATTTCGGCGGACAGAACTTCAGAGAAGGCAAAAGTTGCGGTGTACATATTGAACCAGGGCCTGATGGCGGTATTGTCGTATTGGATGACACGTCTATATTGGAGCGCGCTTTGCAGATACTTGACGAAAGCCACGTGTCCGAAGCGTCCCAGGTGTAAAGACATTCAATTCTGCTAAAAAATCCCATAGCTGAAAAGAAAAAAGGCTTTGGGATTTTTTTATTTTTAGTCTATGCACAAATAATCGTATTGTTTCATCATAAAAAGAAGTAGATATGGAAGATAAATTAGTCACGTTAGCGATTCACACGTTCGAGAAAGCGCAAATACTTAAAACCATACTGGAAACGGAAGGGATAGAGGTTTACATCCATAATGTAAACCAAATACAGCCCGTTGTCTCTGCGGGAGTCCGTGTACGTATAAAAGAGAGTGACTTGCCTCACGCCCTGTGCATTATCGAGGACAGTAAATGGTTTGAGGAAACACAGGAAGAGGTAGCGGCAAGTCGGGAGAAAAAGGTGCTGATCCCTGTTGACTTTTCCGATTATTCGATAAAAGCCTGTGAATTAGGAATAAATTATGCGTATAAGGCCGGAGCTGAAGTCATGATTATGCATGCCTATTTCAGTCCCTATTTCCCGACGGCGATACCATTGGGGGATACGTTGGCCTATGAGGTCAACGAAGAAGAATCGGTACAGCACATTCTGAAACGTGTACAGATCGACATGGAAAATATTTGTACGCATATCAACCGGAAAATAAAATCAGGCGAATTGCCCAAAGTAAAATACAATTACATCTTACGCGAAGGTCTGCCGGAAGAAGAGATTATTTCATACAGCAGGGAGTACCATCCGACCTTAATTGTAATGGGTACGCGCGGTAAAAATAAGAAAGACATGGATCTGATCGGTAGCGTAACCGGAGAAATCATTGACCGGAACAAAGTCCCGATACTGGCTATTCCCGAGAACGTGCCGTTTATAGATTTGGCCGATGCAAAAAATATGGCATTTGCCACCTCTTTTAACCAACGGGATTTGGTGGCATTCGATGCCTTGATGCATTTAATTAAAGGCTATCATCTGCATATCCATTTGTTTAATATCTCTACCAGCCGGGACGAATGGAACGAAATCCGCCTGACGGGAGTGAAAGAGTATTTCAAAAAGCAATATCCCGAAACACCTATTACCTATACCGTATTGGATGATGGCGATCTTCTTTTGGCTATTGAAAAGTTTGTGAGGGATCAGCATATCGACCTTATTGCTTTGACAACGCACCGGAGAAGTCTCTTATCCAGAATGTTTAATCCAAGTATTGCAAGGAAAATGCTCTTCCATACCGATACGCCGTTGTTGGTTCTTCAGTCATGATAGATGCACTGACAACATTTATTAATATTTTTTTCGGGTAGATTCAAAACAATACAGGCTTATGGATTGTTTTAGTATTAAGTTGTAGTATTTTTATTTCATATAAGTAGAGTTTGTTATTTGTTTGTCCGTATATGACTGTGAAGTCCTGTACGGACTTTTTTTGTTGATCCGTTCTGTTCTATCGTGCCCGAATCGCGTTTCATGAAGCGTACCTGACGGGCTGCTAGAACAAAATAGACAAGGGATTCTTGATCTCCGGATACGACCTCTTTCAACAACTTACTTGGTACACAAAGGTACGCTTTACTGTAGAGCCTCTCCAATTTAGAGGCCTCTTCTTTAGATAACTTCTTCATACTACGTGTTTTAGATCAATAAAAAAACCAATTACTTTTTCTCAATTACCTCTTTCGAACGCATTTTCGAACGCATTTTGAACTCCGTAGCCCGCTTGTAGACAAGCTTTCAGCCATGTTGGCGAACGGAGTTTCCATGTCT
>JAISQD010000090.1 GCA_031274415.1 Tannerellaceae bacterium
GTATACACTGATCGTTCGCCATATGGCGAACGATTGACCGCCAATTGGCGAACAGTTGACCGCCATATGGCGAACGATCGGCCTCCATATGGCGAACGATCAGTGTGTCGGGAAGAACGGGCTACTTGTTCCCGACAAAAAAGGTACTTGCTCCCGACAAAAAAGGTACTTGTTCCCGAAGAAAAAGGTACGGGTTGCCTGTGAAACTTATGGCTCTCCGGTAAGCAGGATTCCGGCGTTTAGGTATGGTGTTTAAATTATTCTTATTAACTTTGGCGGCAATTCGTGAAATAGAATAAACGTATAGGACGATGAATATATCATACAACTGGTTAAAAAATTATCTTGACTTTGATCTGCAGCCCGACGAAGTAGCGGCGGCATTGACTTCCATCGGTTTGGAGACCGGCAGCGTCGAAGAGGTACAGGCCATTAAGGGCGGGCTGGAAGGCTTGGTGATCGGCGAAGTGTTGACCTGTGTCGAGCATCCCAATTCCGACCACCTGCATATCACGACCGTCGATACCGGCGGAGGAGAACCCCTGCAAATCGTATGCGGCGCACCGAATGTGGCGGCGGGACAGAAGGTAGTCGTTGCCGTGAACGGGACGAAACTGTATGACGGGGATAAAAGTTTCACCATCAAAAAGTCGAAGATACGCGGCGTAGAATCGAACGGTATGATTTGCGCAGAAGACGAAATCGGTATCGGGACAAGCCACGACGGGATTATTGTTCTTCCCGCTGAGGCTGTCGCCGGAACGCCGGCAAAGGAGTACTATAACATAAAAAGCGACTACGTGCTGGAGGTCGATATAACGCCCAACCGCGTGGATGCTACGTCGCACTTCGGCGTAGCGCGGGACCTGGCCGCTTACCTGAAACAAAACGGCAAACCGTCCGTATTGACACGCCCTTCGGTCGAAGCGTTCAAGATCGACGACTATGCGCCGGCGATCGACGTGACGGTAGAGAACGCCGAAGCCTGCCCGCGCTACTGTGGCGTGACGATAAAGGGCGTCGCCGTCGGGGAAAGCCCGGCATGGTTGCAGCAAGCCTTAAAAGCCATCGGCCTCAGGCCTATCAACAATATCGTGGATATCACCAATTATGTACTGCATGAGGCAGGACAGCCACTGCACGCGTTCGACGCCGACCGGATCAAAGGCGGGAAAGTGATCGTCCGTACGCTCCCCGCAGGGACGAAGTTCGTCACCCTCGACGAGGTGGAACGTACCCTGACGGACAAGGATCTGATGATATGCAACGCCGAAGAGGGAATGTGTATCGGCGGCGTCTTCGGGGGATTGGATTCGGGCGTAACGGAAGAGACGGTGAATGTGTTTCTGGAGTCGGCCAACTTCACGCCGGCGTGGATACGGAAAACCGCCCGCCGGTTCGGGTTGAATACGGATGCGTCGTTCCGGTTCGAGCGGGGCTTGGATCCGGGCAACGCCCTGTATGCGCTGAAACGGGCGGCGCTTCTCATCAAAGAGATAGCGGGAGGCCGCATCACCGGTGAGGTACAGGATATTTATCCCCTGCCGGCCGAGCCGTACGCCGTTGAGGTCGCTTACCGCAAAATAAACAGCCTGACCGGCGGACAGGGGATTCCGGCGGAGACGGTCAAGAGCATCCTGGAGAGCCTCGATATCGCCGTCGTATCCGAAACGGCGGAGGGGCTGACCCTGCATGTCCCCCCCTACCGCGTAGATGTGCAGCGCGATGTGGATATCATTGAGGAGATCCTTAGGATCTATGGCTATAATCATGTAGAGGTGAACGAGAGCGTCCGCTCAAACCTGAGTTACCAGACGCCCGTCGACCGGAGCTACAACCTTCAGGACATCATCTCCGAACAACTGTGCGGGTCGGGTTTCCATGAAATCATGACTAACTCGCTGACCCGTTCGGCCTACTACGCCGAGCTGTCGACCTATCCCGCCGCCCGTTGCGTCGTGTTGAAAAACCCGATCAGCGCCGACCTGAACTGCATGCGCCAGACCCTCCTCTTCGGCGGACTCGAAAGCATCGAACACAACGAAAAGCATAAACAAAACAATATCCGGTTCTTTGAGTTCGGGAACTGTTACGCCTACGCGGAAGAAGACCGTAAAGAGGGGGAAAACCTCTCCGGATTCACCGAAGATTTCCGCCTTGGCCTGTGGGTCAGCGGCAACCGGACGGAAAACAACTGGGCGCACCCCGACGAGCCTTCCTCCGTCTATGAACTGAAAGCGTACGTCGAGAACGTCCTGGCGCGACTGGGCATCCCTGCCGGCGCAGTTGTCTTCGGACAGCTAAGCAACGACCTCTACTCCGCCGCCCTGAGCCTGACCACCAGATCCGGCCGGCAGTTGGGAACGATGGGGATTGTCGGCGGCGCACTGCGTAAAACACTGGATGTCGACGCCGAAGTCTACTTCGCCGAACTGTCGTGGACAGCCTTGATGAAGGAGATCAAGCGACACAAAACAACGTTCTCCGATATATCCAAATATCCGGCCGTGAAGCGGGATCTCTCCCTGCTGCTTGACCGGCAGACCGGATTCGCCGAAATAAAAAAGGTGGCCGAAGAGAGCGAGCGCCATCTCCTGAAAGAGGTCGTCCTCTTCGATGTCTATGAAGGAAAGAACCTCCCACTGGGAAAGAAATCATACGCCGTTAGCTTCTATCTGCAGGATGAAAACAAAACACTGAACGATAAACAGATCGACGCCATCATGGCAAAGATCCGGACAAACCTGGAACAGAAGCTGGGCGCTCAATTGAGATAAATCACATGCTTAATTATAACGAAACAATACAATATGGGAAGAGCGTTTGAATACCGTAAAGCAAAGAAGCTGAAACGTTGGGGCAATATGGCCCGCGTATTTACCAAGTTAGGAAAGGAAATCACCATCGCTGTTAAGGCAGGCGGCCCCGACCCGGACATCAACCCGCGCCTGCGCGTACTGATGCAACAGGCAAAGAAGGAGAATATGCCGAAAGAAAACGTCGAACGCGCCGTCAAAAAGGCCACCTCCAAAGACTTTACCGACTACAAAGAAATGAACTACGAAGGCTACGGCCCGTATGGCATCGCCATCTTCGTCGAAACAGCTACCGACAACACGACACGTACCGTCGCCAACGTCCGCAGTTACTTCAACAAGCACGGCGGCTCGCTCGGGACGTCCGGTAGCCTTGAGTTCCTCTTCGAGCATAAATGCGTATTCCATATCGTCAAAAAAGAGGACGTCGCACTCGAAGACCTCGAACTCGAACTGATCGACTACGGAGTGGATGAGCTGGAAGAGGATGAAGACGAAATTATCCTCTACGGCGAGTTTGCACAGAATGCCGTTATCCAGAAATACCTCGAAGATAACGGCTACGAAATCAACAGCGCGGAATTTATCCGCATCCCCAACGACGTCAAAGAGGTCACGCCCGAACAGCGCGAACTCCTCGACAAACTGATCGACAAGCTCGAAGAAGATGAAGACGTCCAGAATGTCTTTCACAATATAAAAGAAGGAGAAGAGAGTGATGAGTTATAAGATTATTGTTTTAGCAAAACAGGTGCCCGACACACGCAACGTCGGGAAAGACGCCATGAAGGCAGACGGGACGGTCAACCGCGCCGCCCTGCCGGCCATCTTCAATCCCGAAGACCTGAACGCATTGGAACAGGCGCTGCGCCTGAAGGATCGTTATCCCGGTACGACAGTTACATTACTGACCATGGGGCCGGGTCGCGCCGCAGAAATTATCCGCGAGGGGCTTTACCGGGGCGCCGACGGTGGCTATTTATTAACGGATCGCGCCTTTGCCGGCGCCGATACGCTGGCCACATCCTATGCCCTTTCAATGGCTATCCGCAAGATCAAGGAGTATGACCTGATACTCTGCGGCCGCCAGGCGATAGATGGCGACACGGCGCAAGTCGGGCCGCAGGTGGCTGAGAAGTTAGGCCTTAGCCAGGTCACCTACGCCGAAGAGATACGGGAAATAAACAAGGGGAAAATAACGATCAAACGCCGTCTGGAACGGGGCATTGAAGTGGTGGAAGCCGCACTGCCTATCGTCGTCACGGTCAACGGGAGTGCAGCCCCCTGCCGTCCCCGCCATGCCAAGCAGGTACAGAAGTATAAACACGCAAAAACGGTCACGGAAAAGCAAGACGCCGATACGGACTATACGCAGCTGTTCTATAACCGCCCCTACCTCGACTTGCAGGAGTGGAGCGTGGCGGATGTCGGCGCCGACGTTGTCCAGTGCGGCCTGTCCGGTTCCCCGACGAAGGTAAAGAAGATAGAAAATGTGGTGTTCCAGGCCAAAGAAAACAGGACATTGAAGCCGACCGACGCAGCGATCGACGAGTTGATGAAAGAATTAATACAAAATCATACCATATGAACAACTTATTTGTATATTGCGAAATAGAAGACGGTATCGTGACTGATGTGAGCCTGGAATTGCTCACCAAAGGACGTTCATTGGCCGCTACGCTGGGATGCAGGATGGAAGCCGTCGCCATAGGCCATAAGCTGGACGGCATAGGCAAACAGGTCTTTCCCTATGGCGTAGATACGCTTCACCTGTTTGATGACGCCCGCCTGAATCCCTATACCTCTCTGCCGCATACGTCCATATTGGTCAAACTGTTTGAAAAAGAGAAGCCGCAAATCGCCCTAATGGGAGCGACAAGTATCGGACGAGACCTCGGCCCACGCGTCTCCTCAGCCCTGGGCAGCGGACTGACGGCCGACTGTACGTCGCTCGAAATCGGCGACCACGAAGATAAACGGGAGGGGAAAGTCTATCAAAACCTCCTCTACCAGATCCGTCCGGCCTTCGGTGGAAACATCGTAGCAACCATCATCAATCCCGAATGCCGCCCGCAAATGGCCACCGTCAGGGAAGGCGTGATGAAGAAGGAAATACTGGACGCCGCCCATACGGGAGAGACAAAAAAGCATGACGTAAGCAAGTACGTGGAGGCTACGGACTTTGCCGTCTCGGTCATCGACCGTCAGATGGAAAAGAGCAAGACGAACATCAAAGGCTCTTCCATTATCGTGTCGGGAGGCTATGGCGTGGGGTCGAAAGAGAACTTCCAATTGCTCTACGACCTGGCTGCCGTCATCGGGGGCGAAGTGGGCGGATCACGCGCGGCGGTAGATGCCGGCCTGATCGAACACGAACGGCAGATCGGACAGACCGGCGTAACCGTTCGCCCGAAACTCTATATCGCCTGCGGCATTTCAGGCCAGATCCAACATATCGCCGGCATGCAGGAGAGTTCCATCATCATCTCGATCAACAACGATCCGAACGCCCCGATCAACGCCATTGCCGATTACGTGATCACGGGAACGGTAGAAGAGGTGCTCCCGAAGATGATTACCTATTATAAACGTAATACGAAGTGATTCAAATTAAACATTATGGCTAACTATTATTTAGATACTCCCGCGTTAAAACATCATCTGCATCATCCGTTGATGAAGCGTATCGTCGAACTGAAAGAGCGGAACTATGCCGACAAGGAAAGATACGATTATGCGCCGGTTGACTTTGAAGATGCGATGGACAGTTATGAGAAAGTATTGGAAGTTGTGGGTGAAATATGCGATGAGATCATCGCGCCGAACGCAGAAGAGGTGGATCACGAAGGGCCTACGGTCAGCGACGGGCGCGTCACTTACGCCGCCGGTACGCAGGTCAACCTGGACGTCGTGCGCAAAGCCGGACTGATGGGGATCACTATGCCCCGCCGGTACGACGGGTTGAACTTCCCCGTCGTCCCCTATATCATGATCGCCGATATGGTCTCCCGCGCCGACGCCGGCTTTGAAAACCTCTGGGGATTGCAAGACTGTGCGGAAACGCTGTACGAGTTCGGAAACGAAGAGCAGCGCAAAAAGTATATCCCCCGCGTATGCGCCGGGGAAACCATGTCGATGGACTTAACCGAGCCTGACGCCGGCTCAGACCTGCAATCGGTCATGCTGAAAGCGACCTTCAGCGAAGCGGACAATTGCTGGTACCTCAACGGTGTCAAACGGTTCATCACCAATGGAGACGCCGACATCCACCTGGTGTTAGCCCGTTCGGAAGAGGGGACAAGGGACGGGCGCGGCCTTTCCATGTTCATCTACGACAAAAGGAACGGCGGCGTAACGGTACGGCGCATCGAAAACAAAATGGGTATCAAAGGCTCTCCCACCTGCGAGCTGGTCTACCGCAATGCCAAAGCCGAACTGTGCGGCGAACGGAAGCTGGGACTCATTAAATATGTCATGGGATTGATGAACAACGCCCGCCTCGGCATCATGGCGCAGTCCGTCGGTTTAAGCGAAGCGGCCTACCGTGAGGGTTTTGCCTACGCCATGGAGCGTAAACAGTTCGGTAAAGCCATCATTGAGTTTCCCGCCGTATACGAAATGGTCTCCCTGATGCGTGCGAAAGCAGACGCCTCCCGCTCCATGCTGTATGAAACAGCGCGGTTCGTCGACCTGTACAAAGCATGGGATGATATCTCCAAAGAGCGGAAGCTGGAAGCGGAAGAGCGCCAGGAGATGAAGAAGTTCAGCAAACTGGCCGATGCATTCACCCCGATAGGCAAAGGAATGACCTCCGAATATGCCAACCAGAATGCCTACGACGCCATCCAGATACATGGCGGTTCGGGTTTCATGAAAGATTATACCTGCGAACGCCTCTACCGCGATGCCCGCATCACCAACATCTACGAGGGAACGACGCAGTTGCAGGTCGTTGCCGCTATCCGCCATGTCATCACCGGAACGTACCTCGCCCAGATCCGCGAATACGAAGCGCTCAGCTACAAGCCGGAACTGGAAGACCTGAAAAGCAAACTGATTGAGATGACCGCCAAGTACGAAGAAGTAGTCTCCCTTGTTACGGAATACAAAGACAACGAATACTTGGACTTCCATGCGCGCCGCCTGGTAGAAGCAGCCGCTCATTGTATCTTCGGCTATCTGCTGTTACAGGATGCCAATAAAGATGAGGCATTCAATCGTTCAGTCCAGGTGTATGTCGCCTATGGAAAAGCGGAGGTAAGCAAGATCTACTCGTACATCACGACATTTGACCGGAAAGATCTGGGTTTCTTCAAAGTCGTATAAATAAAACGAAGGCCGTTAGATTCACATCTCACGGCCTTCTACACTAACCCTTAACTTTAACCAATGAAAAACAATAATCTAACTATTTTCTCATGTTAATGAAGCAATTGCTGCTTCGTAGTTTGGTTCTTTTCCTATTTCCGGAACTAATTCCGTATATATAATCTTACCTTCTTCGTCAATGACGATCACACACCTGGTTAACAAACCCTTTAACGGACCATCAATCAAAAGCAATCCGTAATTATCTTCAAACGACGTATGACGAAACATAGATAACGTAATCACATGATCAATACCCTCTGTCGTACAAAACCGCTCATGAGCGAATGGTAAATCTTTGGAGATGGCCAATACCACCGTGTTACGCAGAGCGGCAGCTTCCTGATTGAAACGTCTCACTGACGTTGCACATACGGATGTATCTAAGCTGGGGAAAATATTCAGAACAATCCTGTAACCCTTTAACGTTTCAAATGAAAACTCGGATAGATCATTCTTCACACCTGCAAAATATGGCGCCATCGTACCTGCTTGAGGTATGTAACCATTTGTTTGAGTTTTTTTTCCTTTAAATACGACTTCTGCCATGTTCATTTTCTTTTACGCAACTAAGGTAAGGCTTTTAATGATTACCACTACACTTATTGACCAATAAAATATCTAAAATGTTTCGTTTTTAATATTATTTAATAGATGAAGGCATGATTATAATCTTTACCTTTGCTCAAAATCAAATAAAACATGGAGTGGATTATACTGACTTGTATTGTTTTTGTTGCTGTAATACAGCTTATTATATTGCTGAAAAAGAAGGAACCGGAAACCGGAGGCTTGGACAAACTGCACGAGCATATCCAAAGCGCCCTTGAACGGATGGAAAAGAATTTCCGGGAAGATTTTAGCCTCAACCGTGAGGAGAGCCGGAAAACGGCAAAAGACAACAGAGACGACATATCCCGTTCCATACACGAGTTCCGTGAATCGTTCGAACGGGGAATCGCCTCGTTTAACCAACTGCAAAAGGAAAAACTGGAAGAAATACGCATTACCGTAGATGAGAAATTGCAGAAAACATTGAACGAACGGATCGGGCAATCCTTCCGTCTTGTTACCGAACAGCTGGAGAACGTCCAGAAAGGGTTGGGAGAGATGCAGACGCTGGCGCAGGATGTAGGAGGGCTTAAACGTGTATTAAGCAATGTCAAGACACGGGGGAATATCGGGGAGATACAGTTGAGCATGTTACTCGAACAACTGTTGGCTCCCGAACAGTATGAAAATAATGTACGCACGCGAAAGGATTCTGATGCAGTCGTCGAATTTGCGGTAAAGCTGCCCGGTAAAGACGACAGGCGCGATTATGTGTACCTGCCCATAGACGCCAAATTCCCGAAAGATATTTACGAACAACTCTTAAATGCCTACGATACAGGCGATACACGCGCTATCGAGGCATGCGGAAAGCTATTGGAGACAACCGTCAAGAAAATGGCGAAAGATATCTCGGACAAATACCTTGATCCCCCTGCCACAACCGATTTCGCCATCATGTTCCTCCCTTTTGAAAGCATCTATGCCGAGATCGTACGCCGGTCATCCCTTCTGGAAGACCTGCAACGCAACTACAAAATCGTCGTAACAGGGCCGACAACCCTGGCAGCTATCCTGAACAGCCTGCAAATGGGGTTCCGCACATTAGCCATACAAAAACATTCCGGCGAAGTATGGACCATACTGGGTGCGGTAAAAAAAGAATTTGAACTCATCGGCGGCATGTTGCAAAACGCACAAAAGAACCTGAATACGGCAAGCGGACAAATCGAAAAGGTGCTGGGCGTACGTACGCGGGCCATTCAACGCAAATTGAAAGATGTGGACACGTTAAGCGCACAAGATGCCCGCGCCGTCATCCCCGAAATAGGCCTGTTGGAAGACGACGAAGAAGACGACGAAGAATAACAAGGGGGTTTTTACTCTTTTCCCCACTCTTTATTTGCTTTCGCTCCCATCTCCAGCTCGAGCAAGCCTCCGTTTGCTATATCTTCATGGGCAAACCAGGCGCTGTCGAGAGGCTTTCCATTCAGTTTGGCGGACTGGATATATTTATTCACGGCAGAAGCATTTCCCGCTTTTATCTCGAAATAGCGGCCATTGCCCAGGTCGATCTTTACGGAAGAGAACTGGGGGCTGCCGATCGTATAGAGCGGACTGCCGGGCGTTACGGGGTAGAAGCCCATCTGGCTGAAAACGACAAAGGCCGACATACCGCCGCCGTCTTCATCGCCGGGTACGCCCATCAGGTCGTTGCGGAACCATTGGTCTAACAAGGTGCGGATGCGTTTTTGCGTCTTCCACGGTTGCCCTGCGTAGTTGTAGAGGTAGGGGATATGCAGGGAGGGTTCGTTGGCCATGGAGAACTGCCCGACATTGCCGGTATGGTCGGGGAAAAGGGCATAGAACTGCCACTTCGACATACCGAGCGGTTCGACGAACATCCCGTCGAGCGCTTCGGCGAAAGCTTCGTTTCCTCCCATCAGCGCAATCAGGCCGGGGATATCGTGCTGTACGTCCCAGCGGTAGACATACCCATTGTTTTCGTCGTAATAGTGACGCCCTCCCAATCCTCCGGAAAAGCGGTAGTCGACGCTGTCGATGAACTTCCCCTCTTTATCTTTCGGGTGGAAAAAGCGGGTCTCGGGGTGAAACAGGTTCCGGTAGTTGCCGGAACAGCGAAGATAATAGTCCGCCTCCTCCTCTTTCCCCAGTTCGCGGGCAATGAGGGAAAGACACCATTGGTCATACGCCGTACCAAGGGTGACGGCTACGGGTTGGCGTTTCTCCCAGGACGAGACGTTGGGGACGGTTTCCGGTTCGTCCGGGCGCAGGGCGGGGATGTATCCATGTTCGCGGTAAAAGTCGTCCAGCCAGCCTGCGGGGGCATCGCTCCAGGGAATGAGGGTCTTCTCTTCTATCGCCTTTTTGCAGGCTTGGTAAGCTTTTTCGAGGTCAAAGCCGCGTAACCCCTTTTTGTAGGCATCAATGACCATCGCTACGCCGTGGTTGGAGTTCATGGCACGCCCATCGCCAGCGATGCCGGGGAAAGTCGGCATCCAGTTTGTCCCCATCTGTTCGGCCATCAGCAGGAAAGAGCGGATGATGTCGTTCTCGGCCGGTTGGTCGATCAGGATACGGAGCGGGTGTGCGGCGCGGTAGGTATCCCATATCCAGTCGTCGGTATAGAAAGGACGCCCTCCATCGTCATGCACTTGGTCGTCGAAAGCGCTGTAATAGCGTCCGTCTTCGCTCAGTTCGACGGGGCGTTCGTAGCAGCGGTATAACGAGGTGTAGAAGACGGCGCGTTCATTCTCCGTCCCTCCCTCTACGCATATCTTGTTCAGGGCTTCGTTCCAGGCCTTGCGTCCGGCTTCGGCTACGGTGGAGGCGTCGTATCCGGCGATTTCCCGTTCGAGGTTTCTTTTCGCCTGCTCTTCGCTGATAAACGAAATGCCGTACCGCACGTTCAGCTTTCCCGTCACGGCGGAATAGGCAAGCGCCAGGGCTGCGTGGGAGGCCGCTTCGACGGAGGCGGCGCTCCAGTCCACACCGCCTTTCTCCAACACTATGCCCGCTTTCAGCGGTATCGCATCCGTTTCGGCATAGAGGTAGACTTTCGTTTTCGGGCTGATGGTTTCATATCCTGTGACGGTATTTCCTTTTGCCGTTAATGCCCCTTGCCGGCAACTGAAAATCAAACGGGGCGGTTCGTTCCTTTCAAACGACAGGTTGTAGACGGCGCTTTGGCGGGACGGCGCATAGTCCACCGCGATAGCGGCTTCATCCAGGTACACACTATACCGGTAGGGCTTAACCTCTTCGTTGTCATAGCTCAACGGCAGAACGAAAGGCGTTTCATTTTCATTTCCCTGAAAAGGGCTTAGCTTAAATGCCGAACGCCCCCGGTGTCCGGTGACGATCAAAGGCAGTCCGTTCAGGCGGTCGGCGGTATAATCCGCCCGTTCGGGATAGATGCGCAGGAAGCTGTTCGGCAGGTGTACCGTCGGATAGGTCGGCACCAACAGGTGACTGATATTCCCCATATAGGGGTTCACCTCATCCACCGGCTCTTTCTGTTTCTTTGCTTTTTCATGTGTCGAGAACGAATAGGGTAAATCTCCGGCTTCCGTTCCCCGGTTGCGGTTCGGTAGATGGCTCATGACGATATTTAATGTCCCCCCCTGGTGCAGGTCGGCATGTTTGAGGTAGTTTTTCGTGCTTTCCTCGCCGTTGAGGGAGAGGAATTGGATATAGGGCGTCTCGGGGCCGTTGTCCAACGCATCAATAACAAAGGTTTTCCCGTTCTCAAAGGTCAGGGTCGCTTTCCGGAAGAGAGGCGCTCCCAGTACATACTCATCCGTTCCCGGACAGACGGGGTAAAAGCCCAACGCGGAGAAGACGTACCATGCCGACGTCTGGCCATTGTCTTCGTCGCCGCAATAGCCGTCCGGCCCCGGCGTGTACATGCGATCCATCACCTGGCGAAGCCAATACTGCGCTTTCCAGGGTGCGCCGGCATAGTTGTAGAGGTAGATCATGTGCTGCACCGGCTGGTTGCCGTGCGCGTAATTGCCCATATTCATCACCGTCATCTCCCGTATTTCATGGATCACCTGTCCGTAATAGCTGTCGTCGAACAACGGCGGGACGCTAAACACCGAATCCAGCATCCCCGTAAAGGCTTCCTTCCCTCCCATCAGGTCGATCAACCCCTGCGGGTCGTGGAAGACCGACCAGGTATAATGCCAGCTATTGCCCTCCGTAAAGGCGTCTCCCCATTTCAGCGGCGAAAAGGGGGAGGCAAACGTCCCGTCTTCATTCCTGCCGCGCATCAAAAGGGTCTCTTTATCAAACAGGTTCCGGTAATTCATCGCACGCCCGGCAAAGAGGTCGATCTCCTTGTCGGGGCGATTCAACGCTTTGGCGATGGTATAGATGCACCAGTCGTCGTAGGCGTACTCCAGCGTGCGTGCGGCGCTTTCGTTGATCTTCACGTCGTAGGGGACATAGCCCAGACGGTTGTAGTAGTCGTAGCCCAGCCGTCCGGTAGAGCGCGCTTTGGGGTGGACGCTTTCCGTGCCGTGGACGAGGCCTTCATACAGTGTCTCCAGGTCATCGACTCGAACTCCTTTCATGTAGGCGTCGACCAGTACCGAAGCGGAGTTATTGCCCACCATACAGTCGCGGTGTCCCGGGCTTGCCCATTCGGGGAAGAAGCCGCTCTCTTTATACGTATTGATCAACCCCTCCTGGATCTCTTTGTTTACCGAAGGGAACATGAGGTTCAGGAAGGGGAACAGGCAACGGAACGTATCCCAGAAACCGGTGTCCGTATACATATACCCGGGCAGTACTTCGCCGTTGTGGGGACTGTAATGCATCACATTCCCCCTCTCGTCCGTCTCATACAGTTTGCGCGGGAAAAGCAGCGAACGGTAGAGGCAGGTATAGAACGTGCGGTA
>JAISQD010000093.1 GCA_031274415.1 Tannerellaceae bacterium
AGGGCTCCACGTGATGGAAAATTTATTGAAAGGATAGGTTCTTATAATCCGAACACTAATCCTGCTACAATAGATTTGAATTTCGACAGGGCTTTGTATTGGTTACAGGTAGGGGCGCAGCCTACCGACACAACACGTACTATTCTTTCACGCGAAGGCGTCCTTTTAAAGAAGCATTTGCTGGAAGGCGTGAAAAAAGGCGCATTTGACGAAGCGGCAGTAGAACCGAAGTTCCAGGCTTGGTTGAAAGACAAGCAGCTTTCAGCTCAGGAGGAAAAAGACAAGAACAGGGAAGCCGCAAAAGCAGAAGCAAAAAGCCGTTTGGAGGCCGAAAAAGAGGCCAACAAGGCGAAGGCGGACGAAGTGGCGAAAAAGAAAGCCGAATTGTTAGCGGCAGCCCAGGAGGCGAAACAGGCAGCAGCGGCAGCAGCAGCCGCTCCGGCAGAAGCAAGCGCAGAATAAAACAGATGATGACTCATGAATGGGAGGAGACCCAAAGGCAACGGGTTCCCTCCTATTTTTATAATAAGAAGACCTTAGAGAAGGGATGTTTAACATAAAAATCAACGTATGAAAGTAAAAGCTTACGTTCTTCTTGTAACGGTGTTGTCGTTGACAATATCGGCTGCTACGAGGGACGCAGGAATAGCTGAAGGTTTTTCACCGGGCGATCTTGCACCGGAAATAGCGTCTTTAGGAAAAAAGAACGGTATTCATTTCCAAAACCAATCGGGATCTTACACTTTACTCAGCTTTTGGGCGGCTTACGATGCCGGATCGAGAGCCAACAATGTACGCTTGTCGAAAGAAGTAAACAAGCTTAGTGCCGGAAAAATTGTGATGTATTCCATCTCGTTAGATGAGAAAAGGTCTGTCTTTGCCGAAACGGTGAACATAGACCGGCTGGAAACAACGCAATTGCACGAAGAACAGGGTAAAAAGTCAGCATTATACAGGCAGTATAACCTGAAAAGGGGGTTAAGGAGCTTCCTGATCGACGATCAGGGCGTCATCATTGCGACCCATGTCACTCCCGAAACCCTCTGTTCGTATCTTTAACCGGCCCTGAACGCTTCTACTTCGTCCGCACTGAGGGGTATCTTTTTACCCAGCAGGCGGGCGCCCGTTTCGGTAATCAGGTAGTCCTCTTCATTGCGGATGCCGCTAAAGTCTTTATAGGCGGCTACCTTTTCGTAGTTGATAAATTCGGTGAACATATGTTCCGCCCTCCATAGATCAATCAGTTCGGGAATGAAATAGATACCCGGCTCTATGGTCAGCACAAAACCCGGCTCCAGCTTACGTCCCAAACGAAGCGATTTCCGTCCGAACTGCCTGCTTTTCGGCCGGCCGTCATAGCCTACATACACCTCGCCCAGATTCTCCATATCATGTACGTCAAGCCCCATCATATGCCCCAGTCCGCAAGGCAGGAAGAGAGCATGGGCGCCGGCTTTGACCGCCTCCACAGGGTCGCCCTTCACAAAGCCAAGCCCTTTCAGCCCCTCCATAATTACCGCAGCCGACAAATCATAGATATCTTCAAACAGTACGCCCGGCCTGAGCGCGGCGACGGCCGCCTCATGCGAAGCGACGGCCACGTCATAGATCTCTTTCTGGCGTGCTGTAAACCGGCGTCCGGCAGGTATCGTAGACGACATATCGCCGGCATAGCCCATCTCCGTTTCCGCGCCGGCATCGAGCAAGAGCATATCGCCCTCCTTAATCATGTTGCCATGATAGTGGTTATGAAGCGTCTGCCCGTTGACCGTAGCGATAATGGGAAAGGAGAGTTGATAGTCTTTGGCAAAGGCCACCTCCCCTACGACGGCGGCCACTTCGCTTTCGCGTATGCCGGGACGCACCGTGCGCATCGCCGCCAGATGCATGTCGGCCGTCACGATACAGGCTTTCTCGATCTCGGCCACCTCTTCTTCGCTTTTATAATTCCGTTGATTCACCACGCCCAGTATAAAAGGAACGGACGGCTTTTCCGTCCCCGGATAAATGCCCAACCAGGCAAGCAGCTTCACCTGGTGTTCGGCGCGGTATACGGGCAGGTAGTGGATGGGTTGTTTTTTCTGTTGCCCGTTTTTCAGGTAGCTTTCCAACTCGTTGGACGGACGGGTTTCGTGTACCCCGACACGCTCGCTTTTCTCTTTCAGCGTAGGCTGCGTCCCCATCCACACAATGGAGTCGATCGTCAGCTCATCGCCGAAAATAATCTCTTGGTCATGATCGATATCAATGACAGCGGACAAGCCGGCATACGGCAAGCCGAAGAAGTAGAGGAACGTGGAATCCTGGCGGAAGTGGTACGTATTATCCGCATAATTCATCCCCGACTCATCATTTCCTAAAAACAACAACAAACCAGATCCTACGGTTTGTTTCAATGTAGCCCGGCGGGCTATGTAGGTCTCTTTACTGAACATATGAGTATGTTTTATTCATTTTGCCAAATGTAAATAATTTTGCCGATATCCAGAAGGAAACAGATAAAAAAGTTATATTTGTGGCCGTATTATGGAATAAAAAAAAGCAAAATGTTATGATCAATCAAGCATTAATCAATCCGCGAAGCATCGTTGTTGTCGGAGGCTCTAACAATGTCCACAAACCGGGTGGACGGACGGTAAGAAACCTGTTGGACGGAAAGTACACAGGCGAATTATACGTAGTCAATGCCAAAGAGACGGAGGTTCAGGGATTAAAATCATATCACAACGTCCGCGATATACCGGAAACAGAACTGGCTATTATCTCTATACCCAGCACGTCCTGCCCGGAAACTATCGACGTTTTGGCAAAAGAAAAGAACGTAAAGGCGTTTATCGTCGTTTCGGCCGGTTTCGGCGAAGAGACAAAAGAGGGCGGCGTGTTGGAAGAACAGATACTGGCAACCGTAAACGAAGCCGGCGCATCCCTGATCGGCCCCAATTGTATCGGCATGATGAATATGCATTACCATGGCGTATTTACCCAGCCGGTGCCCGAATTTCATGCCGACGGGGTGGACTTCATCTCCAGTTCGGGAGGGACAGCCCTCTTTATCATCGAATCCGCGCTGACGAAAGGGCTACGCTTCTCCTCTATCTGGACGGTAGGAAACTCCAAACAGATCGGCGTAGAGGATGTGATAGAATATATGGACCGCCATTTCGACCCGGCGACCGATTCGCGGGTAAAAATGATTTATGTCGAAAGCCTGAAAGAGCCAGACAAACTGTTATACCACGCCTCGTCGTTGATCCGTAAAGGGTGTCGTATTGCCGCTATCAAGGCGGGAAGCACGGAATCGGGCAAACGTGCGGCATCATCGCACACCGGCGCCATCGCCAGCTCCGATTCGGCGGTGGAAGCGTTGTTCCGCAAAGCGGGCATTGTCCGCTGTTTCAGCCGCGAAGAGCTGACGACGGTAGCCTGTATCTTCACCTTGAAAGAGGTAAAGGGGAAGAACTGCGCCATTGTCACACATGCCGGCGGCCCGGCGGTCATGCTGGCCGACGCCCTGTCGAAGGGACAAGTCAACGTGCCCAACCTGGAGGGGCCGGTAGCCGACGAATTGAAGACAAAGCTCTACCCGGGTTCGGCGGTAGGTAATCCTATTGATATCATCGGAACCGGCACGCCGGAACACCTGGCTACCGCTATCGACTACTGCGAACGCCGTTTCGATGAGGTAGACCTGATGATGGTGATCTTCGGCAGTCCGGGATTGGTGAAGCTGTATGACACATACGAAGTGCTTCACCAGAAAATGGAAGAGTGCAAGAAGCCGATCTTTCCCATCCTGCCCTCTATCGTGACAGCCGGGCCGGAGGTGAAAAGCTTTATCCGGAAAGGGCATGTGAACTTCTCGGACGAAGTGACGCTCGGCGTCGCCCTCTCCCGCGTGTTGAACACACCGAAACCGGCCAGTACGGATATCCAGTTATACGGAGTGGATGTCCCCGAAATACGCCGCATGATGGACAACCTGCCGGGCGACGGCTATTTATCTCCCGACGATGTACGCAAACTGTTACAGATCGCCCGGATACCGTTGGTAAAAGAGATCACGTCGACCGATAAGGAGGAGTTGATCGCATTCGCCAACAGTGTGAAATACCCGGTAGTGGCCAAAGTGGTTGGCCCCGTCCATAAAAGCGACATAGGGGGCGTCGCCCTCAACATCCGCAGCGAAGAACACCTCGTCTTTGAATACGAGCGGATGATGAAACTGCCGGATGTCACCGCCGTCATGGTACAACCCATGCTGAAGGGGCAGGAGTTGTTTATCGGGGCTAAGTATGAAGACCGTTTCGGGCATGTGCTGTTGTGCGGATTGGGCGGTATCTTTGTCGAGGTGTTGAAGGATGTATCCTATGGCCTGGCGCCGCTTTCGTACGACGAGACCTTTTCCATGATCCACTCTTTGCGCGGCTATCCGATTATAAAAGGTACGCGCGGACAACGGGGAGTCGACGAACAGGAATATGCCGATATCATTGTCCGCCTCTCGACCCTGCTCCGTTTCGCCGCCGAAATAAAAGAGATGGATATAAATCCGTTAGTGGCAACTGACAGGGGATTATTTGCAGTAGATGCACGTATACGTATTGAAAAGTAAATCGTATATTTGCCTCCATAATTAATCCTTAAAAAATGAACTATATGGATGAGAAAGAAGATGTATTGGAATATGACGGAGACGATTCGATCCGGTTTATCCGTAACTATCTCCCACAGGAGATAAAAGACAAGTTCAGCGATGATGAGATTACGTACATTGTAGACCTGATATACGATTACTACGAATCGAAAGGATTCCTGGACGACGAAGAGCCTGAAGACGACAGCGAAGTGGCCATTGATGAAGAGGAGCTGGTGAACTATGTCGTAACAAATGCCATGAAGGACAAGGTAGGCAAATTTGATCCTGACGAGATCACCCATATCATACAGGGCGAGTTAGACTATTGCGATTCGATCAATGTATTTGACAAAGAATAACGCTGTTGTTGCAGCCATTTGCCTGTCCCTGTTATTGTCAGGATGCGGGGCAATCCGTATGACAAAGGGGACAGGGACAGGCATTGGCGTTGGAACGGACGAAACGGCAGGCGCGCCGACCGGCAAAAAGATGGATACACAAAAGCAGGAGCTGGAAAATGCCCTACCCGGTGCGGCAGTGAAGGTGGCAAACAACGGCGAAGCGCTGAAGGTCACGTTTGATTCGGGTATGTTGTTTGCCGCCAACTCAAATACGCTGAACGATGCTTCCAAAACGGCGTTGCAAAACGTCTCCGCCAGCTTGCAACACCATGCTGATACCCATGTCAGGATCACCGGTTATACCGATAACACCGGCCGGGTGGATTACAACCAGACATTGTCTGAGAAACGCGCCCAAAGCGTATACGACTACCTGGCGTCGCAGGGCGTCACGGCCGACCGCATGACATACGAAGGAAAAGGCGTCCATGATCCCATTGCCGATAACAGTACACCAGAAGGCCGTTCACTGAACCGCCGCGTGGAGATTGTCATCTACTTCCCGACGGATATCCGGCTCAACAGCGTAATCTCCTCCAAATCGGAATAATCATACTGATACAGGCCATCTTCCGCAATCATCATCAATACCTGATTATACGGGATCACGTCGTAGCCCTCCATGTCTGAGAAATGGACTAAGCGGTTTGCCATCAGTTGTTGCGGATCACCCACCTTATAGATTTTCAACCCGTCGTCGCAAAGGAAAAGCACGCCATTGTCAATCCCCAGCCCTTTGGGTTTTGTCATGGCATACGAGACCAATGGTTTCGGACTGCTTACATTGCTCACATCTATGATCAGCAACTCATTGTTGTTTTGTCCGCACGCATTGCCCGAATGGACGGTGACATAGGCCAGGTCATTCTCCACCACCACCGGATCACATCCATAGACATGCCATACGGTAGACATCCTCTGGGGAGACAACGGATTCTTTACCGAATAGATCGACATGCCGGTAGGCGCTCCCAGAAACAGGTTATCCTCATAACTAAAGATGGTTTCCACTTCTCCTACGTATATCTCATCCGCCGCTTTTACAGGCTCTGCGCCGGAAAGGTCGATAATGGTCATCGTATAATTGATGACCGCATAGAGGTAATCCTTGTACAATCCGAACCGCGACATGGAGCCGTTCACCCCATTCGCTCCACCGGCTTTTGCTCCGCTTCCTGAGTCAGAGGCAGGGGACATCTCGGTATGGAGATACTCGCCATTATCGCGGTAGCGGACGACCTCTTCGGATCGCTGTTTCAATGTCCAGCCTATCACAATATTCCCCTTCTCCTTTGCAGACATACACATGTTGTAATCATATCCGTACTCATTCTCAACCGAAGGCAACACCTCTCTAAACAGCTCTTCTACGCGGCCAAGCAATTGAGGTTGGGCAGGATTGCTGATGTCGAACCATACCAAGTCGACATGGGCATCGGCATACAGCTTACCATGGCGGATCGCCACATCGGCATTGCCCAATAGTTCAATAAACCCTACCGGCACAGGCGACGCAGGGTTGCGGTTGTCGATAATATGGATACCCTTTCCCGGCTCGCAGATATAGAGGTATCCCTCGTAAAAACAGATCTTACCCTGCGTCTCAATCTCCTGTGGAGCTTTCGTCCGAATGGGTAAGCTACGGAACTCCGCCGCGGTCATAACGACCGGTTCGTTGATCATATACTGTATCGTTTCCCGTACCGTATCATCGCAGCCTGGAAAAAACAGGCCTGCCGCCATACCAATTAAAAAGATCAATCGTTTCATTTCTATTTGTTTTTAGTGATTATTCAAAATGCATATCGAAGGCCTATGCCCAGCTCAACGCATACCGGGTGTTCGGTGCGCGTACTCATAGGCTGCTCCGATTTAAAATAGTAAGAGAGGCGCGGCTCCGCATAGATGCTCCACGCCTTATAAAACCGGTAAGAGGCCCCTATCGAACCGCTCAACGACCACTGCATCTTCCGGATAGATGTTTTGACCGTCGACGTGACTATGACATCCGGCCTGTATTGATGTTGCGTATACACCGCTCGTAACCCTTTCTCTCCCATCCCCCCGACGCTACCATACACCGTCCATTTCGTATCGTTCCACATATAGGCAACCAGGTGGAGGGGTATTCCTATATAATGTAACTCCAGTCCGGCTTCGTAATAGGTCGGCTCCTGCTTTTTGAATTTCGTCAGGAGATAGGTATACATCAGGCCGCTCTCGACAGCCCACCGTTGCCCGAGGTTTTTGCGAACGGTGATGCCGAAAGATAGCGGGATGGTATAGGTGATGTCGGAGAAGTCTCCGGGGAGAATGTATCCATATTCCGGTGGGAGAACGGGAGCATTGGTCATTTTGTCGCTGCCCAGTAGTGGTGGGGAATCATAGACCGGATCGTTTTCGATTCCCCAATCGCCCGACGGGATACCTCCTCCCGATCCGAAAGCGGCGGCTATCAACCACTGTTTCCCCTTCTTCGCCCGTACCGGCTTTGGCTCATCCCATGAGTTATCCAAGCTGATAACAGGGTGCCCCGCGGTATAAACAGCGGAATTCTCTTCCTTTTTCTCTTCCGGCGTACCGGCTTCCGCATCGCCCTCTTGTGCTACATCGACAGGCGTATCGTCCGGTAATCCGGCGACTGGCCTCTCCGCTTTTACCACAGATAGGACAGGGACGGGAGGCGTATGATCTTCCCTTTTTTCCTCTTCCTTGGTTTCCGCCTGTCCGGTAAACAGGTCGGGAGATGCTTCGGGCAATACCTCCGCTCTTTTCCATGGGAAAGTCAGAAGCGACAGAAGAAGGAGTACGGCCGCAGCTATCCAAAGGGCAGCTTTCCGCAGTGTCGGTGTATGCCGCCTTTGCATCCTCGCCTCTACCTCTTTCCAGCCGTCGCCGTCTACGGGTATGCGGTGATCCTCAAACCGTCGTTGCATGTATTCGCTGAAACGGTCAAAGGGTCTGTCTGCTTCTTTGTTGTCTGACATCTTCATTTTTTATTAATGATTGTACACTCTTCTGTAACGCATGCTTTGCCCTGATAAATTGAGTCCGCGAAGTCACCTCGCTAATACCAAGCATCGCGGCAATTTCGCTGTGCGAATACCCCTCTATCGCATACAGGTTAAACACCGTCCTGTAACCGGCAGGCAACCGCGCAATGCACCCCAGCAAGTCATCCGTCGAAAGCCTGTCCAGAACGGACACATCCATATCATACAGCTGATCGGAATAGTCGTCGATAGCGGCTACCGATTTCAATGTATCCTTTGTCCGGAGGTATTCGAGGGCGGTCGTTACAAAAATCCGCCGTATCCAGCCGGCAAACATGCCGGTATCCGAATACATATGTTTTTTGGTAAAGACTTTAATGAATCCCTCCTGCAACAGATCGCGAGCTGTTTCCCTGTTATTCACGTAACGCATACAAACACTCATCATGGCAGGAGCGTACGTTTCGTAAATTTCTTTACAAGCCCATGATTCGCCTCGTATGTATCCGTCAATTAACAGTTTTTCATCCATAATAATACGCTCTCTTACATATAATGAAAATAGTTCCCGGAAAGTTGCATCCCGGTATAAAAACAGGCAACAAAAAGACGATGGCTTACTTCAACAAATCGGGGCGTAACCGTGCCGTGCGCTCTTCGGCTTGCTGCAAGCGCCATTCGTTGATCTTCCGTTCGTGCCCCGACAACAGGACGTCGGGAACTTTCCACCCCTTGTATTCTGCCGGACGGGTATACACCGGAGGCGCAAGCAGGTTATCCTGGAACGAATCCGACAGAGCGCTCTGCTCGTCGCCAATCGCTCCGGGAATCAGCCGCACTACGGCATCGGCAATAATCGCCGCCGCCAGCTCTCCACCCGTAAGCACATAATCGCCTACGGATATCTCTTTCGTGACTAAGTGTTCGCGAATACGGTAATCCACCCCTTTATAGTGCCCGCAAAGAATCATGATATTATTCAGCAGCGACATGCTGTTGGCCATCGGTTGGTTAAAGGTTTCCCCGTCGGGGGAGGTATAGATAATCTCGTCATAGGGTCGTTCCTTTTTCAGTGCGGTGATTGCCCGGTCTACCGGCTCTACCTGCATCACCATACCGGCCTCTCCCCCGAAAGGATAGTCATCCACCCTGCGCCATTTATTCGTCGTATAGTCCCGGAGATTATGCAGGTATATCTCCGCCAGCCCTTTCTCCTGCGCCCGCTTCAATATGGAACAATTGATCATCCCGTCAATCATTTCAGGAAGCACCGTCAATATATCAATTCGCATAAAGTCTTTGTTTATCTCTCTTTTATCCGCAAATGTATGGGTAATAGTTCATATACACAACTCTGTTCGGAAGAAGTATCAACGGCTCTCGGAGAGAGCATATATATAGATACATACAGGGAAAACAAAAATCACTCGGCAACCACTCCCTTTTTCTTCGGTACAAACTATCCTTTTCATAGGGAGAAACTACCTGATTGTACGGTATACACTGATCGTTCGCCATATGGCGAACGATTGACCGCCAATTGGCGAACAGTTGACCGCCATATGGCGAACGATCGGCCTCCATATGGCGAAC
>JAISQD010000157.1 GCA_031274415.1 Tannerellaceae bacterium
GGGATAGAATGCCCAAAGATGCATCATGTGCCGATGCGTCACTTCCTGTTCTTTAAAATCGTACAGCCATTCCTGTAACTGTCCGTATTGACCGATTTGATGCGGCGGCAATTGCGTCAACATCTCTTCCGACCGTTGCCGCATGTCGGCGTCCGTGTTCAAGGTGGCGGAAGCCTGCACAAAATCGCGCAGCAGGTTACGGATGATTTGAATATCGCACGACCCCCCCATAGATATGGATGCGTTGTTTCCTTTGTCATCCATAAAATCGTTTTCGGGCGATGCGGAAGGAGCAGTGAGCACATAACCGGTTACGGGGTCTTTTACTAAAAAGTCATGGCAAAACTCAACCGCCCCTTTCATCAGCGGATAAATACGTTGCAAATATTCGGGGTTGGGATCGTAGAGATAATGGTCGTACAACTGCTGCATCAGCCACATTCCCGAAAGGGGGAAAACAGACCATCGCGGATGACCGTCTGTAGGCGCCGTATTGAACCATATATCCGTTCCGAGATGGGAGCACCATCCGCGACAGCCATACAGTTCCTTTGCCGTGCGCGCTCCTGCCTGCGCCAGATTCTCAACAAAAAGCAGCAGGGATTCGTTGACTTGCGGCAGATGGGTACTTTCCACAGGCCAGTAACATTGCTGAATGTTGATGTTGAGTGTCCAACGCCCGTTCCAGCGCCCTTGCAAATCGTTGAGCCATATATTGTGGTTATTGAAAGTAAGGGTCTTTTCCCTTGCCCCGGCAAGCAACAGGTAACGTCCGTACTGAAAGTAACGCGCCTCATAAGCCGGATCAATGGCGCCTCCGCGAATGGCTTCCATGCTTTGGGTAGTGGTTCTTGCCGGGTCGGGATCGGCGCCTAAATCAAGTTGGCAGGCGGCAAAAAGCGGACAGTAATCATCCAGATGCCTTTTCAAGAGGTCTTCGTAAGGGCGCTTTGAGGCGTTGGCAATATAATCGCCGCAACGCTGTTTCTCATCCGCCGAAATGTCGTTCCATGCCACCCAGTTGGTAGCGCCGGCGAGAATCAATGTTGCCGCATCGGCGTCCTTGAGAACAAGTTTGTCGCCGTCGGACGTCAAAACGCCTCCTTCGGGGATGATTCTCACCCTGGATTGCCATTTCATTTGTGCCGGCAGCAAACGGTAAGGGTCGTCGCGCCTGTCTTTATCCTTCAAATAATCCAGATATTCCTTGCTGAGACCAATTGACTGACGCTGTTTTTCCACCCCGTCGGATATTGTGCTGCCTTCCATAATCACTTCACCGTTTTCGACACGGCTGACGGCGCTGGGTTGCAAACTGGTGAACCAGCCGGAGAGGTTAATTTTCCCTTTCTTGTCGGCGGTGAGCCGGACGACGATCACCTGGTCGGGATAGCTGGCAAATACTTTGCGCGTGTAGTTCACGCCGTCGATTTGATACGCTGTTTCGGCGAGCGCATGATCCATATCCAGACTGCGAGCGTACCCGCTGACCTTTGCAGGCTCGTGTCCTTCGTACCGGATGTTGAGTTGCGCCATCGCCTGATAATTCTGCACCGACACCGGGTCGCTGGATAATTTCCAAGACTCTTTGGTCGCGTTGACATAATCGCGGGCGAAGACGTATTCGCGTATCTTTTTCAATACTTCCGGACCCTCCGGATTATTGGGATTATACGGTCCCCCCGTCCAAAGCGTTTCGTCGTTGAACGGGATGAGCTCGTGGTCTATCGAACCCGGAATCATTGCTGCAAACCGACCTGTGCCAATCGGCAATCCTTCCCAGTATTTTGTAGCGGGGGCGTCGTACCGCCATTGCATCGGGACCTGATTCACGGTGATTTCGTTCTTTTCCCCATCGCACGAAAGAAAACTTATACAGGCCATTACCCATATTAAAACAAACAGATTCTTCTTCATTGTAACCTTGTTTTATAATGTAAGTAAATTGAATTTCAACCTGATTCTTTATGACATCAGATTATAATCTGACAAAAATACGACTTATTCAGGAATTATGAAATTTAAAGTCATTTCATGCAGATTCACACGGATTCAATCCACGAATGACGGGAAAGAATAATCACCGAATTAACCGAATGCGTAATATTCCGTAAATTCTGTGGTTGGAATTTCATAACTCCTTCTCTGTTTTCTCTAAGGTCGCTCTAAGGTCGCTCTAAGCTAAAAAAAACAGGGAGGATGAATAAAACCGCCTCCCTGCTCTCCATATTGCCGGACAATTTTTCAGGATAACACTTGTTCCTCCTGTGTCACATTTCCCGGCAGGTCGGACGCGGTGACGGTGATTTTGTCGCCGATCAGACTGTCATTGTTTTGAGTAGCTTTGAATGTCCACAGGTAACCTGACGCATCGGGAACGGCACTGCCTTCTTCCACCAATGTGCCATCAATATTGACGATGCTGATTTTTACGTCCTTTACCATGAAGTCGTCCGTTACGCTGACGCGAATCACGTCGCCTGCCTTACCGGTATAGTCCGACAAATCAATGCTTTTGATGTCCGGTGCATGAAGCATGTCGGCTATTGCCACATTATAGCCCGTCAGACCTTTGCCTGCCTTCGCGCGGTAGGCCGCATTCAGTTCCGGGTCGGACACGGCTATCTTACCGTAAACAATTGCTTCCTGAAACCGGTCGCGCTGCGCCCTTTGTTTTTCCGACTCAATGATTTTTGACCGGTCAGGAACTTTTGATACAATTGTTTTTCCATAGCGTTGGCTGAATATCAGCATGTCGCCAATCGTCCCGCTCAAGCCGTGGGTTACTACATTATTTTTCGATTCTGCCATTTTCTTGAAATTTTTAAATAATTGAAATAACTTGTTTTAACGGGAGAAAGAAGAGTAATGACCAAGCGTTACCCTTCTTTATTCCAATTAATTACTAAAACTGAATCTTCACTACCTCCGTCATGTTATAACGGTTTGATGTATTGGCGCAACGGGCGCCCACACGGATGTAATACGTCTTACCGGCAACATAATTGTCCAGCGTCACCACGATGGGTGTTCCCAGCATGTCTTCGGTCAATGTGGTGGCCGCTTTGCTGATGTCACTCTCCGAACCGCCTGTATTTGTCCCTATATACGGCGTTTTGGACGACGCGAATATGCGGTAATCCTGTGTTGCAGCCGACGCGACGTTGCGGGTGACCGTGAAAGTCACCTTTACGCTCGCAGGAGCCTCTTTGACTATGGAAACGTTACTGAAACTGAGATACGGGGTCACCGTAAAATTGACTGTGGCGACGCCGCCCGATTTTATATCTATTGTCTGCGTTTCGGACTGGATAAAGGCGCCTTCCACCGCTGTCACTTCATAGGTGCCGGCAAACAGTTTCGTGTGATTGAACGTGCCATCCGGTTTTCCCCAAAGATACTGGTTGGTTGCGCTCTCGCTCCAACTGATTTCTTTATACCGGATACGATAACCGTTGGGTTGTTCGGTAATGATGGGGTTGCCTGTTACGGCGTCAATCACACTTCCGGTTAGCGTCCCGTCCGGCTCGTCATAATTATCAATGTCACAGGAAACCAACAGGCCTGCGAGTGACATGCAAATGATATTTAATATAAATAGAATCTTTTTCATTTGAATAAAATTTTAAGATTAATAACCCGGATTCGGAACCAAAAGCGGATTCCTCTGAATTTCGGACCCCGAAATGGGCAAGTAATAGTAGGTTGGGATAAAGTTAAAGGTGAATTCGGTATATTTAGTCCGCTTCATATAGTACTTCTTCTGATCCCAGACATAGATAGGCCACAGCACATTCCACTGGCGGTTTTCCACTTCCTTATCAAAAGTTCTCCAACGCTTGAGATCCCAATAGATTTTGCTTTCAAAAAACAACTCCATCCAGCGCTCCTTACGCACCAGATAGGTGCCTTTGGGATATATGCCTGCCGGGTCATCCGTATTTATCAAATCATCCGCGGTATATACTTTTTTTGCACCGGCTCTTTCGCGGATGAGCCGCATACATTCTACCGCGTCATTCATTTTCGAATTGTCGCCCAGATTGTTCAGTTCAACAGCCGCTTCCGCACGTATCAGCAACATTTCGGCATACCGCATGTTGATCCACGGGTTTTCACTCCTTCCACTGGCCACATTGGCTCTGGGCAGATTGGGATCCAGTAATTTTCGCATATAGAATCCGGTAACGGTAGCTTCGTTGTGACCGATGCCGCTTGCTCCCTGAATGCTCATATCTTCATACATATCGCCAAAAGAAGCTGTGGACTGGAAATTAGAGACCGGTTCACCGGCCGGAACAATTCCCTTCCGGACATCGATCACCTCGCCTTTGAAAACGTCGCCCGGGAAAATAACCGTGGCTTTCAGACGGGGTTCAGCTTTAGCGAATATATCCATCCGGTCTTCATATAACACCGGATTTTCGTCTGTTCCGGTATTCAGAATAAAGGGATTGCCATCAATGTCATCGAACTTTTCCACAAAATCGAGGGTAGGATTGGCGCGGCTGGAATAATTCTGTGGGCCACGTATCTGCCACGGGGTAAAGTTCAGATCGAGAGATGTTCCGTTATCCGGGTATCGGAGGAGTTTCACAAACATGCTTTCATTACTGCTTTTGTCAAGGAAAATTTTGGTGAAGTTGGTTGTCAGGTCACCGCTACCGTCATTATACAGTTCATACCCGCCCTTGGCTGTTTCCGTGGCGGCTGCATGCGCCATCTCATAATAGGCTCTGGCCTGATCGGAGGGAACGCCCAGGATTCCGTCAAGCTGGACAGTTCCGTATCTGGCAATGGAAGCAGCCCACAACGCAACCCGCGCTTTCAAACCGTATGCCACATATTTATTCACCCGCCCGTCAGCATTGGTCGCAGGAAGCAAGCGGATGGCTTCATCCAAATCGGATATGACGAAATTGTAACAATCCACTTCTTTATCACGGGGAGCTCTTAGTGACTCGATATCTTGCCCGTTGTAGTTAACAACTTCTTTGACGATTGGAATGCCTCCATAACGCAGCGTCATGGCAAAATAAGTGAATGCGCGTATAAAACGGGCTTCTCCCAACCATGTATTGGCATTTGCTTCCGTAAAGGAAGTGGCATATTTCGGAAACTCCTGCAGGAAATAATTCACATTACGTACATGCCCATAGTTCCAATAGTCACCTCTTGGACTGGTTGAGGCTCCTATCCAACTATAATTACAAGTCGCCGATTCACCAGTGAAATGATTTACCGTATTCTCACCATCAGCCATTTCAACAGGTAAATCATTGTACATCCGCGCCATATAGGACATAATTCCCGATTCGGAATTAAATATATCCGAGTCGGACAAAATATTCATGGGTGGAACATCCATGTCATTACAGGCAAACAGAATGGCCGTGATGCTGATCCATATTAATTTATTTATTTTCATGATAATTCTTATTTTAGAATGAAACATTGATACCAAAATTAAATGTCTTGGTTACCGGATAAGCGAAACCATCATTACCCGTAGGATGCTCGACGTCTACTAACTTGACCTCCGAAAGGGTAAACAGGTTATAGGCATTAAAAAACAATCTCGCTTTTTGCATCCCTGCTACTTTCGATATATGCGCAGGTATGGTGTACCCAAACTCCACACTCTTCAAGCGAAGGTAGGCGGCATTTAATATCCAGAAATCGGAAGCCGGACCCGGATCCGACTGATTGGTTGTTGCAACAAAATCACCTCTCCCATCAAATACGGAAGGATATTTTCCGGGTATCCATTCATCACTGTTCGGGTCGAACGGGTCGGCACGATGCCAACGATCCGTGTAAATATTCAACCCGTTGCGCCCCCACAAAAACTGATCCTGATAAAATCGGGTGTATCTGGTCCATCGTATGCCTACTCCCTGAAACAGGAGATTCAAGTCAAATCCTTTGTATTGCCCGTTAAGGTTGAAGCCATAGGTCAAAATCGGATCACTTTCATTATTGATGCTGATAGGATGTGCATCGTCGTCATTGATCAAACCGTCGCCGTTCCAGTCGCCATAGATCAAATCGCCGGGCAGCATTAAGGTGTTGGACTGACTGTTGTATTCATAAATCACACCTTGGGCAAATATCTCGTCACGCGACTGAAACTGTCCGAGATAGTCCAACCCCCACCAAATATTGTTCCAGCGATCGGTCGGGTTATTGCGCCAGTTGTCATACGAGTTATTCGCATTGGCACGTTCCCTGTATTTAGTCTTGTTGCGGGATAGCGCCAGATTGCCGGATACATGATACCGAAAGTTTTCTATTTCATTCCGGTGCGAGAGTGTCAGTTCCAATCCACGAGTCATATCACTCTCCAGATTTTCCTGTGGCAGATTAGCTCCTACCAGGCCGGGCAGACTTCCGACGCGTGTTGCCAGCAGACCGGTACGGTCGCGTTGGAAAACGTCAATGTTTACACCCAGTAACCCGTGCCATAAATCGGCATCCAATCCGATATTAGTGATAGCTGCCTCATACCATGAAATCGTTGGATTGGCCATACCGCGTGAAGCCAGGGCATTGACGTAGTTTGACCCAAACAGATAACCGCCGGAGGGATAATTGTAGCCCGTCACGAACTGATAACTGTTGGTGGATGAATCATCTCCCATCAAACCGTAGGAAGCGCGTATTTTCAGATTGTTAATGAAACGGAGCGATTCGTTGTCTTTAATAAAGGCTTCTTCAGACAACCGCCAGCCGACAAACCCGGAAGGGAAAAATCCCCAGCGATGCCCCGGCGCATTCTTGGAAGAAGCGTCATATCGAAAACTGAATTCGCCCAGATATTTCGATGCATAGTCGTAATTGACACGACCCACAAGCGCCTTATAAACAAAATGGTACAAATCACCTATGCCCGTATTCATATTCGATTGCTGGTTGGTACTGTTCCCTGCAAACAACTGGTCAAGGGCATCCAGGCTGAGATCCCTTTGCCCCCAGAAGTTGTCTCCTTCACGTTCGGTTTCTTCATACAAAGCCAAAGCGCTGACATTGTGTACCTCATTGAATTTTCCGGCATACGATAAGGATAATTGGAACAGCGAATTTATATGCCCGTAATATGCTCTTTGTACGAAGCTTGGCGACTGGACTGTAACCGTATTGTACACTTCGGTATTCGGATTGTATTCGTACAAATTGAATTGCTTACGAAATATTTTATTTTCATTTTCCGTATAGTCATAACTGTACATCCCTTTTGCTTTTAATCCCTTCACCCAGGGCAATTCCCATTCCAACGACAGATTAGTCTGGGCTAAACGCTGATGCCTTTTCTGATAACCCGAATATTCGGCATAAGTTGTCATCTCCGGATGCAGGCCATCAGCCGCATTATACGGATAAAGAGGATTGTCGTTGGCATAATAAGGATTCAACGGCACTTGCGTGTACATCCCTTTGATCAAGTTCGCCGAATCCCAATTCGACGGTTGGTTTTTGGTATCAGTCATCAGGTTCAGCAACACTTCCGCTTTAAGCCCTTTGGTGATATGAGCGGTAATATTTGAACGGAGATTGTAGCGCTGATAGTTCAAATCGCCCGACTTCCATATCCCGTCTTCGTCATTGTATCCGAGACTCACGAAATAATCCAGTTTTTCGGTACCTCCCGTTGCACTGATATTGTGATATGCCTGGGGAACATTTTCATTAATCTCACTCGTCCAGTCGGTGGTTTTTGCCGTACCGTTCCAGTAAGGTTCAAACGATTCCCTCGGATACATCATGCTTGTCCCGCCAAGATTCAGTGATCTTTCATTCCGCAATTCCATATATTCAAGAGCGTTCAAAGGTCTTTCCGGCTTGAGCGTACGCTGTATGCCATAATAACCTGTATAGTCCAGTTGAAATTTGGCATTCCGCAGACCTTTCTTCGTGGTGACTAATATAACCCCGTTTGCCGCACGTACCCCGTAAATGGACGCAGATGCGTCTTTTAAAACCGAGATAGATTCAATTTCGTTGGCATCCAGCCGGGTAAAATTGTCACGAGGCACACCGTCCACTACAATCAACGGACTTCCCATGCCACGAATCGAAAAATCGTTGTTAAACGTTCCGGGTTCGGATGTTCTTTGATAATTCTTCACGCCGGCAATTTTTCCCGACAGTGCATTCTGAATGTTTCCGGTTTTGGTAGTAATGATTTCCTCATTTGAAATGGCCGCCACTGCTCCGGTCAGGGTGACTTTCCGCTGGCTGCCATAACCTACCACTACCACTTCTTCGATTTCTTTGGCATCTTCGTTCAATGCGACATTGATGCTTGTTTTGTTGGCTACCGTAATCTCCTGCGTAGCAAATCCTACAAACGAAAATACCAGTACAGACTCTCTGTTTGGCGCATTGATCGAATATTTTCCGTTCACATCGCTTATCACTCCGATTGTAGTTCCTTTGACAAAAATGTTCACTCCAATCAAGGGTTCGCCGTTTGCATCCGTTACCGTACCGGTAAGGGGAACGCCTCCTTGCGCAAACGACAAAAGCGTACAATTCATAATACATACGGTCATTATTATTTTCCGCAGTGTATTCCAGTTAATGATTTTTCTTTTATTCATAACAACATTTGTAATTTGTAATTAAGTTATAATTCTTTTATTTTTAAATCGTTTTTATTTGATGAACAGGCATGTTCATCGTCCGGCGACACGCATGTCGCGGTTGAGTTTCTTCATTCTTTATTTATCCATAGGCAGTCCGATTTAAAGGGTGGGTGTTTTCAGGTTCGGTTATTCCCTGCATTTTGCGTTGCTCACAGGACACAGGCGTCCACAGTGCATTTATTACATGCAGGGCGCAAAAAAACCATAACATGAAAAACATGTCACGGCTATGTATAAACTTTGAAGTTTTTTTATTAAGTTGCGCGCGTGCGCATTTTATTAATGTAGCGCAGGTGTTACTCTCTCTCTCTCTCTCTCTCTCTCTCTCGCAATAATCATGCCAAACCAAGCAATTGCCTGATTTAAAGAGATGTTATATGAGAAAATCGTTGCCATAAAATTATGCTTTTCCCGGTGAAATTTATTTTGGCGAAGATAATACATCATTTTCATATAATGATAATATCACATCGACTTTCTTGCTTTATTTTTGAATTTTTAAGAATAAGGCGTCACAAAAGCAATGCAGGCATGAATCAAGGCAAAGGCATTTATACTTCACGCAGCATGGTTTTGTGCATTTAAAGATTCCATGATTCAAAGATATTTTGAGTATGCATGGCTGCATCCACATTCAATACTTTTTCCGCTAAAACGATTTGTACATTGGCAGATATGGCGATAAAAGCAATGATAACCATCCCGATAAACCCTAAAATCTTTTTCATCTTATTTCTTCTTTAAAACGTTCATCCGGCAAATTAAGGCGTTTTTCTGTAATAAAACGACATTTAATGCGTACTTTTGCAGTGGATTAAATTAGAATAGAGTATGAGTCATGATTTATTGAAAGGGAAACGGGGAGTGATATTCGGTGCGCTGAACGACCTCTCTATTGCCTGGAAAGTAGCGGAAAGAGCCGTTGAAGAAGGAGCGGTGGTCACGCTGAGTAATACACCGGTAGCCATCCGTATGGGCGAAGTGAACGTATTGGCCGGGAAACTGAACGCAGAGGTCATTCCGGCGGACGCCGCCAGTGTGGAAGACCTCGAAATAGTGTTTGAGAAATCGGTAGAAATATTGGGCGGGAAGATCGATTTTGTGTTACATTCGATCGGGATGAGCCCGAACGTGCGCAAAAAACGTACCTACGACGATCTGGATTACGACTTGCTGGAAAAGACGCTGGATGTCTCGGCGCTGTCGTTTCATAAGATGCTTCAAGTGGCCAAAAAGCAGGATGCCATCGCCCAATACGGCTCGGTGGTCGCCCTTAGTTATGTGGCGGCACAACGTACGTTTTTCGGATACAACGATATGGCCGACGCCAAAAGTTTGCTGGAATCCATCGCCCGCAGTTTCGGCTATATCTACGGGCGTGAAAAGAATGTCCGTATCAACACGATCTCACAATCCCCGACGCAGACGACTGCCGGTAGCGGGATAAAAGGGATGAACCATTTGCTGGACTTTTCCGACAGGATGAGTCCGTTGGGAAATGCGACGGCGGCGGAATGTGCGGATTATTGCATCACCCTCTTTTCAGACCTTACGCGTAAGGTGACCATGCAGAACCTCTTTCACGATGGAGGCTTCTCGAGCATGGGGATGAGTCTGCGGGCGATGAATCTGTACAGTAAGGCGCTGGAGGAGTTTTGCGACGAAGATGGGCGGATTATTTACGGATAAGGATAACCGTTAATACCCCTTGCAGGCCATGCTGATCAGGATCTATCCGGAAAACCCAACCCGGGGGAGGTCAACAAAGTCGTCGGCATCTTGCGCGACGGCGGGTTGGTGATCTATCCTGCCGATACGGTGTATAGCGTGGCGCCTCCCTGAGAGTGTTTTATAGCTCTACGGCCAATAGTTCTTTTCCTAAATGATGTAATGCCGATTCTATTTTCCGGGCTTGTTCTTCGCGAGGTTTGCTTATGCCGGTGGCATAGCGTTGCAATTGTCGTTGATTGATGCCGGTAAGGCGTTCCAAAGCGGCATTCGTGAATATTCCGTTATAATGTCGCAAAAGACTTTCCGTATCAAACCGGTAAACCAACTCATAGTCTGCCTTAAAAACAGTCGGCATTTCATCTCCATCTTCGCGCATCCCCTCCAGATGGAACTCAATGGCCTCTTTCATTTGAGTTTTAAGTTCTTCAAATGTTTTTCCTGTAGCGACAACAATTCCATCGCCTATTATTAACCTGAGTTCCGGATAAGAATAATTGATAAATTGCCGAAGATTAAGCGATTTGCCCGTTAGATACTATGTTTATATGCAAATAAAATCGTATCTTTTTTTCGCAAAAGCTAAAAATTTATATCTTTGCCTCAACCAAATGAAGGCTGAGGTTGATTCGTTATACCGAAGTCTATCACGTGCGGGACGAATCGTCCCGCTTTTTTTTTAACCAAATGAAGGCTTTCGGTTTCATCGTTACCCGATGTGCAGGCTTGCACTTTGCCGTTCCATTGATGATTTTCCTGATACACTTCGTTTTTCTTCCAAAGAACAAAGATGAGAACCAGCAACTTACGCATTCCGGCGACGACTCCCTTGCGCTTTATGTCAGGGTGTTTTGCCACAATTCTTTCATACAGGGCCTTGATGTTTTTGTTGTGTGTGATGGCTGTCAGGGCCGGCATGTACAGAGCGTGGCGGATACGGGCGTTCCCTTTTTTGCTTATTCTGGTCTTGCCCTTGAAGCTGCCGGATTCCTTCATCTCTACATCCAAACCGGCATAACTGACCACTTGGCGAATGTTGTTGAAAAGCTGGAATCCATTTGTTTCGCACAATACGCTCACAGCTGTAATCAAGCCTACGCCCTTGATTGTGGTGATTTTATCAACCTTTTCCTTGAAACTTTTGTCCCGGGACACCTCTTTTTTTATCTCTGATTCTATGGCCTGGATGTTCTGCTGATAAAAAGCTGTCTGCTCCGATTTGAGGGAAAGAACCGTTTCGTTTTTCCGGTGAGAATGCTTCATGGCATGAAGCTGGCATTGTGAGCGTGCAAGCGCCTTTTTGATCGAAATCAATTCTCTGCATAAATCGCGTAATGTCCTGTAAGATTCGCTCATGGGTTCCCATGACGGACAGGAACGTTCCAAGCCAAAATCGGCAATCACCGAGGCATCAACCTTGTCCGTCTTGGTTTTGATGTTACGGCTCTTTGCGTAATACTTGACTTTGTTGGCCAGAACGACGCAAACCTTCTGCTTGTTGTCGTACAGGAAATAAGCCAGATCTTCGTGATAAGTACCGGTTGCTTCCATCACATGGATGGGCCGGGTGACGGTTCTGTCTTTTTCCAGCCAACGCAAAAACGCTTCAAAGCCTTTGCCATCATTACCAAAGGAATGAGTACGCTTAATCCTCACTGTTCCCTTGTCGGTGAGTTCTTTCAGACACACCTCTATGGTATCTTTCGATACATCAATCCCTGCTACTAATTTCATGTTAAATTCATTTTTAATCATTAAACATCCAACAGGAAGATAACACTCTCCTTTCGTCTTTCCTCGTAAATATATGCTGAATATAAGTCGTAACAGACTTATTTCTTAGATACTTATTCAGACTACATGAGAGTAAACACGGGTGCAAAATCTAACGGACGATATACTTTACAGTTATCTAGGGCACAATGCTATTCCCGTGTTTTATTTCCTGCTTTTTTGACTACAAAACTAACTAATCCATTTTTTTTTGCAAACATACGAGGGCATACATATCAATAGAAAAAACAATATGGTTCTCCTAAAAATTCCCCGTAGGGAATTCACATGGATGTCCTGCGGACAAAAAACAGCAGAATAAGAACGTTTTCTATTGATATGCAAGTCCTGACGGACTGTTTCTTAAACAGAACTCAGGCTTGTAATCTGAGTTCCGTTTAAGCAGTACAAAAAAACGGAGGAGAAACAAAGACATTTGAATCTTTAAATCCTTGAATTAACCCAGCAACCCCAGCGCCGACGCATACTTGACGGCTTCCATTGAGTTGCCCACATCCAGTTTTCTCAATATTCGCTGGCGATGCGTATTAACGGTATAGATGCTGATGCATAACTGTTCGGATATTTCCTTGCTCAGCAGGCCATCCCTGACCATTTGCAGGATTTCTATTTCGCGCGGAGACAAGCCGGCGCTGTTTTTTTCGTAAAGTTCCCGAAGGGAGAGGAAGGTGTTGTCTTTCATACTTAGTATGCCGCTTTTTACCAGTTTGGAGGGACTTTGGTCGGGCGATAAGTCCAGGACACTCAACGCCAGCCAGGTGTTGCCGGCTTTGTCCGGCTCCAAAAGGGATTGCTGTTCGATGACCCGCACATATTCGCCGGACACATTGCAGATCCGGTATTCGGTGATAAATTTATACTTCGTCATATTCTCCCTGTGGGCATATATGAATTTGATGGCGGCAATGGCGTTCAGCAGTAAAAACGGCATGTCGTCAGGATGTATATGCTTGTCCATCCCCTCGATATTCGCGCCGTGACCGAACAGGTCGAAGAAATTGGGCGAAGTGAAAACATGCCTTCTGACGTGCATGTCAAAAACGCTTATCACACTGTTGGAAACCTTTGCCAGTTGAGTTAACATCGGTTTGTGTCGCGTCTCCAACAGCGTGTAATCCATATCGGCTTTATCGAAAACCTGCAACGATAAAAGCCTCGCGTATTCTTTTAACAACTTGTCCATCGCCGTTCAAAATACTGATAATTCCGTATTGCAACCTGCATATCCGGCCGGTACCTTTGTATCGGTTAAAACAAATAAGATTATGAGACGAAGAATTATCATTATTTTCCTAAACGTATTTTTTGTTGCCTTATTGCACGGGCAGTCTTTTCAGCAGATTAGGGGCATTGTCAGGGACAAATCGTCCAACGCGCCGCTCGAATATGCAACGGTGGTTGTGCAGAGCAATCCGCCGCAAGGCTCGGTGACGGACAGTCTCGGACGATTCTCCATCAAGCATGTCCCAATCGGGAGATACGACATTCAGGCAAGTTTTATGGGCTATGAACCCGTCATTATCAAAGAAATTTTATTGTCGGCGGCTAAAGAAGTTTTTCTCGAAATTCAAATGACCGAAAACGTGTACGCGCTGGGCGAGGTAACGGTTACGCCGCGGGTAAACAAG
>JAISQD010000205.1 GCA_031274415.1 Tannerellaceae bacterium
CGCACGTTCCAGCTGATGCCGGGGATATCGGCCAGCAACGAGTCGTCGGCAGGGATGTATGTGCGCGGAGGAACGCCCGACCAGAACCTCGTCCTCTACGACGACTTCACCATCTACCATCAGGAACACATGATGGGCGTATTCAGCGCATTCAACACCAATGCCGTAAAGGATGTGCAGCTGCATAAGGGAGGGTTCGACGCCCGCTACGGCGGACGCCTGTCGAGCGTGATGGAGATTGTCGGGAAGACGGGAAACGACAAGCAGTTCAATATCGGCGGCGATATCGGTTTCCTGGGGTTTAACGCCTTTATGGAAGTGCCGTTCAAAAACGAAAGTGGCTCCTTCTTCCTGGCCGGGAGGCGCTCGTTCCAAAGCTTCATGTATGATAAGTTTACCGGCGTATACTCCGAAAACCAGCAGAGCATGTCCGGCGGGCCGGGCGGACAGTTCAACCAACGGAATCAGGAAAAACCCAAATCCTACTTCTACGACCTCAACGCCAAACTGACCTACAACCCGACAAAGCGCGATATCTTTTCCCTCAGCTTCTTCAACGGCGAAGACGACCTGGACAACTCGCGCGAGGGCTTCGGCAGCTCTTTTATGAGCGGAAGCATCACGGACAAAACGGACTGGGGAAACGTAGGGAGCAGCCTCAAATGGTCGAGAAACTGGGACAACCGCTTCTACTCCAATATCCTGGCCTCCTTCTCCAACTATTACAGTATGCGCGACAGGCAAAACAGCACAACGACCTCAAGCAGCACAAACACAACGAATAACGTCGCCGTCATGTTCGACCAGAACACCAACGAACACAACGACCTGTGGGACTATTCCTTCAAAATGGACAACGAGTTCAAAGTCAACGGAAGAAACAAGCTGGAGTTCGGATTGAACTACTCCAATTACCGGATCGACTACCGCTACTCCCGGAGCGATACCGCCGATATCCTGAATATGCGGAACAGGGGAAACCTCTTCACCCTCTACGCACAGGACAGGTGGACGATCGGGGAAAAGGTGACGGTTCTTCCGGGCATCCGGCTTTCGTACTACGATGTGACCTCCCGCCCGTACGCCGAGCCGCGCTTCCAGGTGTTCTACAAGCCCGACAGGGCATTTAAGCTGAAAGGCTCTTTCGGGTACTATTACCAGTTTGTCAACCGGATCGTGAGGGAGGATATCTCCGCCGGAAGCCGCGACATATGGCTCTTGTCCGACAAGAGCGGGATTCCGGTAAGCAAGGCGATACATTTCCTGGCCGGCGGCAGTTACGAAACCGACGACTTCCTGTTCGACGTGGAGATGTATTACAAGAAGCTGAACAACCTGAGCGAGTATACGTTGCGGTTTGCCCCCTCCTTTATCGACCTGGCGGACTACCAGCAATTCTTCTACAATGGGAAAGGTTATTCGCGCGGGGTGGATTTCCTGATACAGAAAAAGTACGGCAAACTGACCGGCTGGATAGGCTATACGCTGGGCGAAACGCGCTACCGTTTCCCCGTCTATGGAGAGGGCTATTTCCCGGCCAACCAGGATGTCACACACGAATTTAAGACCGTACTGACCTACAAGCCCCGCAAAGACCTGACCCTGTCGGCCACCTGGATCTTCGCCACCGGCAAACCGTTCACCGAGCCTATCGGCGGCTATACGCTGAACCTCCCCAATGGCGGAAACCTCAACTTCATCGTGGTGGACAAAAAGAACAATGCCCGCTATCCCGCCTACCACCGGCTGGATCTACTGGCCAAGTACGACCTCTCGTTCATAAAGGGAATCAAATCCAGCATCAGCGTCTCCCTCTTCAACGTCTACGACCACGCCAATGTCTGGTATAAGGAATATGTGTATGACAACAGTCTCGGCGTCACGGAGACGAACGTCAACCTGTTGGGCTTCACGCCGAATGTCACATGGAGTATTCAACTTAGATAACAATAAAGACACCGTATGATGAAAAAGTATGCCATACCGTTCGGGGGATTCGTTGCAGCGTGTGCTTCGTTGCTGCTATCCGGCTGCGGGGAAGAGCTGATGCCGCAGGAAGTCAACACCTCGACGCCGGTCGTCGAGAGCTACCTCGAAGAGGGGAAAAACAGTATCAGCGTCAAGCTATACTCGATGGAGGTCTTCCTGAAAGAAGACTATATCTTTTCCAAACCGCTCACCGGCTTAACGCTCAAAATCAACGACAGGGAACTGACCGAAACAGACAAAGGGCTTTATACCCTGGCATTGGGGGAAGATACTATCCGTGAGGGGCGGGAATATGCGTTGCAATTCGACTACGGGGGGAAAGCTATCAACGCCTCGACGCTTGTCCCCCAATCGGTCAAGAACCTGAAAGTGGAGCCGGAATACATGGAGCAAAGCGCATCCTACGGCTACTGGAATACGGAATCGGACAGCGTCCGGATCACCCTGACATGGGATAACCCCGACAATGGCTATTACCAAGTCTATGTCGATGCATCCAATACGTCGTCCGATTTCTTCGACACCAATTCCCGGAGACGGATGATGCAACCCATCCAGGCCGCTTCCTACGCAATGCCGCCGATGGAGTTCAGGTCGGTCGGCAACTATTACATGTATGTCTATCGCGTCAATAAGGAATATGTGGAGCTATACGAACGGATCAGCTCTTCCGACCTGGCCAATCCGGTCAGCTTCATCGACAATGCGTTGGGCATATTCACCTCCATGTCCGTAGCCTGGGTGAAGTTCCAGGTGATTGAGGCCGAATGAGGAACACGAAGGACACATCCGAGTACACATGTTCCTTTCGTGGTCATAGGTTGCCCGCTCCATTGGGTTGAACCAATAAAAAAACATCTTTTTGTTTAGTCTATTTCCCTTTTCGATTGTATTAGTAATAGACAAGTAACTGTACAATGACGATAGACGACACGATATTGATTCATTATCTGGACGGGAAACTACCTGACGACGCGAAAGCGGAGGTGGAGAACTGGCTGGCCGCTTCTGTGGAGAATGGGAAAAGGGCGGAAGAGCTTTATCTCATGTTGCAGATGACGGAACGGTTGCGCGTCATGCGGGCGGTGGATGTCGAAAAGGCATTGGATGATTTCAGGGCGAAAACAAAAAAGGGGCAGAACAGGCGTATCCGTTCAGGCCGGTTGTGGCCGGCTTTCCAGCGGATAGCCGCGATACTGTTTATCCCCCTGTTCCTGTTTGCCGGATATGTGTATATGCGTCATGACGACGGGGGGCTGCAGACGGTTGAGGTACATACTTCTCCGGGCGTTATCTCCGCCTTCGACCTGCCCGACGGGTCGAAGGTATGGCTTAATTCCGGCAGTTCCATGAAATATGCCATGCGTCCGAAAACCGGTAAACGATGGGTTGAACTGAACGGCGAAGGGTATTTCGAGGTGGCTAAACATCGGGGCAGGCCTTTTGTTGTCCAGGCGGATTCTTCCTGCCTGTTGGAGGTGACGGGTACATCGTTCAATGTCTGCGCCTATGCGGATGAGGATGTGATAGAGACCACGTTGACGGAAGGCTCCGTGAAGCTGAACATCCTTTACGGGAATGGGAAAAGAGCCGTCCGTGAACTGAAACCGGATGAAAAAGCCGGATATGAGAAACATTCCGGGATCACGCACCTCTCAACGGTTCACGCCGTATCGGGAGCGGCGTGGAGAAGCGGCGAAGTGGTTTTCCGGCATACGCCGATGGATCAGGTGTTGCGCACGCTCGGGCGGCATTATAACGTGCGGTTTGAGGTGAAAGACCCGGAGGTATACCATGCCATGATCACCCTCCGGTTTAAAGAAGAGCCCCTGTCGCAGATTATGGACTACCTGAAAACCGCTTCAGGGATTCATTATACGATACATCAACCGGTCGTGAACAGCCTCGACACGTTGGAAAAGCAAACGATAGAAATTACGAAATAGAATGTCTAATAATTAAATCAGTATGCCGATGAATAAAAGCCTGTAAAATGTATAAAAACATACGGAAGAACATATGAATATTCTTCCGTACCATCTACAAACTGTTCCAGCAGTTTATAAATCACTTTAATATAAATTAATGCATAACAAAAGTATGAATAATAATGCAACCTTAATATGTATTCGAAAAAAAAGTTGTATACTTTTTCTTTTTCTCCTGAGTATGTGTGTTCACACATCATTTGCCGCTGATAAAAAAGTCTCCGGTACGGTGATCGACAATACCGGCGAACCTGTCATCGGGGCGAATATCTTAGTAAAAGGGACAACAGTCGGTACCATTACCGATTTGAACGGGCAGTTCAGCCTCGACATTCCCGAAGGAGACGGGATAGCCATCCAGATTTCATATATCGGATACCATCCGCAGGAAATCATCTATGCCGGGCAGACGGTATTGGATATCACGCTGATTGAAGATACGCAGACGTTGGAAGAGGTCGTCGTCACGGCTTTAGGCATCAAGCGCGAAAAGAAAGCGTTGGGCTATGCCATGCAAGAGGTGAAGGGCGATCAGCTGACCGAAACCCGCGATGCGAATGTGGCCAATGCCCTGGCCGGGAAAATAGCCGGTATCCAGATCAAACAAAACGGTACCGGCGTAGGCGGGTCGACCCGTATTGTGATACGCGGTAACAACTCCATCGGAGGAAACAACCAGCCGCTAATCGTTGTCGACGGCGTACCGATCGACAACTTTAGCAGCACAACAGACGATTACTGGGGAAACGGCAATGTGGATAAGGGATCCGGTATATCCGACATCTCGCCCGACGATATCGAAAGCATGTCGGTACTCAAAGGCCCCGCCGCTGCCGCCTTATACGGTAGCCGTGCCGGTAACGGCGTTGTGATGATCACGACGAAAAAGGGGGCATCCGGCAAAGGGGTAGGGATCTCGTTCAATACGAACCTGACCTTTGAGAACCCGATGCAGACGCCGACATTCCAGAACGAATACGGACAAGGGTCGGGAGGCGCGTTCGACGCCAATACGTTAGGTAGCTGGGGAGCGAAAATGGACGGGAAAACCGTGTCGGCCGCATTGGGTGAATTGCCCTATTCCGCCCGCGACAACAACCTCTACCGCGACTTCATGCGTACCGGCAACAGCTGGACAAACAGCCTCGATATCAGCAAAAACAGCGAGGATATCACCTTCCGCGCCGCCGTGACCCGCTTGGATAACAAAGCGGTGATCCCCAACAGCGGCATAGACCGTACTTCCATCACGCTGCGGTCTACCGTCAAAATGGCCGAATGGCTCTCCGCCGACGTGAAGATCAATTACGTGAACCAGAATACGAAGAACCGGATCAAGGTGGCGGCAGACCCCGACAATGTCTTCTACGAAAACCTGATTATGCCGCGCAGCGTAGCCTTTTCCGACTACGACGCCTATAAAAACGCCGACTGGAAACGTGCCGACGGACGTCCGGCCGGTTATGTGACCGATCACAACTCGGCGCCCCGTAACCCCTACTGGTCGGTGTACCGGAATACGAATGCCGACAAGAGGGACCGTTATATCTCCCTCGCCTCGTTGGACTTTACCCTCACCGACTGGCTGAGCCTGAAGCTCCGCACCGGTATGGATAACTATACCTTTGTGTACGACAATATACGCGCCACAGGAAACCCTTATTGGGAGACCTCCGGCAGCTTCCGTACACAAACGGAACGGTTCAAGGAACTCAACTCCGACTTCCTCTTCACGGCACAGGGCAACTGGGGCGATTTCGGTCTTGTCGGTACGGTGGGAGGAAATATCATGTACCGGTCGACTTCGTTGAATAACGACTTCTCCGGCGAATTGGTCATCCCCGACTTCTATTCCATCTCCAACGGCAAGCTGCATAAAGCGGCCTACTGGAAAAGCCGCAAACAGATCAACTCGCTTTATGCGACGGCTTCACTCTCGTGGGCCAACTGTTTGTACCTGGACGTGACGGCGCGCGAAGACTGGTCGTCGACACTGCCGAAAGACAACAGCGCCTATTTCTACCCGTCGGTAGGCGGTAGCTGGATCTTTTCCCAGATGTTGAACCGGATGGGTAAGGATTTGGGCGCGTTGACATTCGGTAAAGTACGCGTATCATGGGCGCAGGTAGGTAACGACACCGAACCGTATCAACTGCAAGACTATTATACCCTTGATTATGATATCAAAGGAGGCATGCAGACGGTAAAGAACAAAGACTGGATGTCGAACAAGTTCCTGAAAAACGAAACAATACAGTCGTGGGAAGTAGGTCTGGAACTGAAAGGGTTCAACAACCGCCTGGGCGTAGACGTCTCGTATTATAAGAAGAATGCGTTTGACCAGATCCTGAAAATATCCGTCCCCGCCGCTACCGGCTATAAATACAAATTGGTGAACGCCGGCGATATCCAGAACCAGGGATGGGAAATCGCACTGAACGGTACGCCGCTGCAAACAGCCGGCGGCTTCACATGGGAAACGTTGCTGAACTGGTCGACAAACAAGAATACCATCGTCGCGCTCACCGACGACACCAAAAAACAGATCCTGAGCGACGGGACAGGCCTTAGCCAGTTGGAGATCGTAGCGGAAGAGGGCGGCTCTTACGGCGACATGTACGGATATGCTTACGAACGCGACGCCAACAACCGGATCCTCGTCGGAGAAGACGGCCTGCCTGTCCGCGCCAGCGAAATGAAGAACCTGGGGAATAACCAGCCGAAATGGATGATGGGATGGTCGAACGAGCTGACATACAAAAACTTCTCGCTCGGCTTCCTGATCGACCTCAATTATGGCGGCGACGTCTATATGGGCTCCATACAGGTGGGCACGACCTATGGTAACCTGGCGATGACCCTCCCCGGACGGGGCGACGAAGGCATCGTCGTCGACGGCGTAACGAAAGACGGCGCCGCAAACAGCAAAAAAATAACGTCCCAACAGTATTGGAACGGCGTAAGGGGAATCTCCGAAGCCTTTATCTACGATGCGACGAATGCCCGCCTGCGCGAATTGAGCTTCGGCTATAGCCTGCCGCGCACTGTCCTGGCAAAGACGCCGTTTACCAGCCTGAAGGCAAGCCTTGTCGCCCGTAACCTCTTTATGATTTACAGCAAGACCAAAGGGTTTGACCCCGAGTCCGGCTTCAGTAACGGAAACAGGGTACAGGGCTATGAGTTTGCCTCCATGCCTACGATGAGAAGCATCGGATTCAATATCAGCGTTGCATTCTAACAAAACAGGTAGTCTCATTAAAATGAATATCAACATGAAAAATAGTATCAAGTTATTTGCCGCATGCCTCCTCTTCTCTCTGGGGATGACAGGATGCGACCTGACGGCCATCAATGTCAATCCGAACGAACCGACAGCAGAGGTGGATTACAACCTGGATGCTGTCCGCTTAGCCACAGCTTTCCGCACCAGCCTTCCCGCAATAGACGGGGACGATGAACAGCGTATCAAATCGTTGATGATCGACTTCTATGCACAGATGCTGGACGCCGGCACATGGCCGACAAAAAATTATCTGATGAACGAAGACTGGAACCAACGGATGTACCGCCGCGTACAGTCCGCCATCTCTTCCCTCAATATCGTGATCCGTAACCTGGGCGCAAAAGAGGATGAGTTTGCCAATATCCTTGCCGTAGCCAAAATATGGCGCGTGTATGTCCAGTCGAACGGCATAGACTATTTCGGGCCTATCCCGTTTGCCAAGTATTCGGAAATAGAGGCCAACCCGCCTTACCGGTCGGTAGAAGACGCCTATACCGAATTTTTCCGCGAACTGGAAGCCGCCGTCGCCCTGATCGACCGGAAGAGTCCCAATCCCGTATTCGCCGAATCGGCCTACGATATTGTATACAAAAACGATATCGCCAAATGGCGGAAGTTCGCCAACTCCCTGCGTCTGCGCCTGGCGTTGCGCCTGTCGGAAGTAGCGCCCGAAGTCTGTAAGGAACAGGCAGGCAAAGCGATCGGGTCGGGGGTGATGGAAAATGTCGGCGACAATGCCTATATCGCCCCGCAAGCCAATGGCGACTGGGGAGCGGACTACAACTATACCATGTTCCAGATCACCTGGAGCGGGCCGTTGAATATGACCTCTTCGTTCGAAAAGCTGGTCACAGGCATTGGCGGCATCGACTGGCCGGAGGGCATTGTCAACAACCGCCCGATACTGAGCGGCAACGCCGTAGTACCTGTCTCTTCGCATCCTGAGAAAGTAGACCCGCGCGCCCCGAAAATGTTCGAACCGGCGCTGGTGGGAGGACAGTGGGCAGGTATTCCTTTCGGGCTTTCCTCCGCCATGATTGAGGATCATCCGGAATACAATGCCAACCGCTGGCCTGAACTGGGTATCCTCATCCGGAACGGCGCCCCCTACAAGAACCGCCCCTACGACGTCTTCCTCTACGAAGAGGTCTGCTTCCTGAAAGCCGAAGCCGCCCTGCGCGGTTTTGCCGCCGGCGATGCCAAAGCGGAATACGAAAAAGGGGTACGCACGTCGTTTGCTACATGGGGAGTCGCCGATAAGGTGGATATCTATCTGGCCTCTACCGCAAAGAACGCCGCCGGGACAAGCGCAGCCTTCGACGACAACGCCGGAGCAGGAAATACGCCGCTCGAAAAGATCATCACGCAAAAGTACCTGGGGCTTTTCCCCGATATGGCGATGGAGGCATGGAACGACAAACGCCGCCTGAATCTGCCGCGTATGGATGTCGGCCTTTCACGCGATCAGTTGCTGTACGACAACGGCAACACCAATATCCTTGATCCCACCAACTTCATCAAACGCGTACAGTACCCGCAAAACGAAATACAGATCAACAAAGCGGAATACGATAAAGGCGTCCAACTCCTCAACGGAGCCGACGTCGTCTCAACACCCATATGGTGGGACAAAAACAAAAACTACTGCACATCTTCACAATAAATGTAACATGTCTTGCACAGCAAAGGGGCGTACCACAAAAAAGGTACCGCCCCTTTTTTTAGTGGTTATTTTCCTGCGGGAACAAGATGGGACACCACGGAAAATAAACGGGGGATTATAGTTGCATGTTGCACAAAGAGTTTTATCTTTGTCGGAACAATATTCAAATAACAGCTATCATGAAAAAATTAATCTTCTGCATGTTGTGTTGCGCATGTGTATGCGCTGTTTCTTTCGGTCAAACGAATAAAACAAAAGGGTTTCAGCCTTTGTTTACGGCTGATTTGTCTAATGCCGATTATGATCCTGCCGTGTGGTCGGTGGATGAGGACGGCGTGATATCTGCTACGGCCGACCAGGCGATCTGGTCTACGGCAGAGTATGAGAACTTTGAACTTTCGCTTGAATTTAAAAACGACCACTGTACGAACAGCGGCGTCGTGATCTATTGCACCGACAAAAAGGACTGGATACCGAATGCGGTGGAAATACAGATCGCCGACGACTATTGCGACCATGTCGCTACGGAGGCCTCCATCGGATCCTGCGGGGCGGTTTACGGCCACCTGGCCCCAACGGAATACCGTCTGGTGAAAGAACCGGGCGAGTGGAATACCATGGTGATCACCGCCAAGGGGAAGAGCATCAAGGTCGAGCTGAACGGGAAAGAGGTTACCAATATGGACATGAAGCGCTGGACTTCGGGCAAAACCAATCCCGACGGTTCGGAAATCCCTTCGTGGCTGCCCAAACCTTATGCCGGATTGCCTACCAAAGGGTATATCGGTTTTCAGGGAAAACATGGAGCCGCTTTGATCTGGTTCCGGAATATTCAGGTTAAGCAACTGTAAACTCCTCCCCGCCATGAAAAATACACATATCTCCCGCCGCCGGTTTATCCAATTATCGGCCACTACGGCGGGTCTCTTTACCATCGTGCCGGGTTATACGGTGAGTGGACTGGGACATGTCGCTCCCAGCGACAAGTTGAATATCGCCGGTATCGGCGTAGGCGGTAAGGGCAGTGCCAACCTGGGCAATATGAAGACGGAAAACATCGTTGCCCTGTGCGATATCGACTGGCAGTATGCCCAAAACTGTTTCAATACCTTTCCCCATGCCAAACGCTTTAAGGACTATCGCAAGATGTTCGATGAGATGGCGAAAAGTATCGACGCCGTGGTGATTGCCACGCCCGACCATACCCATGCCGTATGCGCCATGGCGGCCATGCAGCTGGGCAAACATGTCTATGTACAGAAACCGTTAACCCATTCGGTGTATGAGTCGAGGGTGTTGCTTGAGGCTTCGCGCCGTTACAACGTCGTGACGCAGATGGGCAACGAAGGGCACAGCGACGACAAGGTCAGCGAAGTATGTGAATGGATATGGAGCGGCGCTATTGGCGAAGTCACCCGCGTGGATGCATGGACCGACCGGCCTATCTGGCCGCAGGGACTGACACGTCCCGAACAGGGTATGTGGGTTCCCGAACATATCGACTGGGATCTCTTCATCGGCCCGGCGCCCATGCGTCCTTATCATAGGGCTTATCATCCCTGGGACTGGCGCGGATGGTGGGACTTCGGAACGGGTGCGCTCGGCGATATGGCCTGTCATGTGCTCGATGTGGTCTTCGCGGCCATGAAGCTGGGGCATCCTTCGGCAGTGGAAGCCTCGTCAACGGCGCTAAATTCCGAAAGCGCACCGGTAGCGTCCACAATCCGGTATGAGTTTCCCGCCCGCCCGAAAGAGGGCAAACTGAATATGCCCGCCGTGACCGTTTGCTGGTATGATGGCGGATTGCTTCCCGCCCGCCCCGGCGTATTACCCGACGGCGTAGAGCTTGGGGAGGGAAAGAACGGTGTGATCTTTCACGGTACGAAAGGGATCCTGGTCTGTGGAACTTATGGAAGCAATTACCGCCTGTTTCCGCAACAGAAATCTGCGCCGGCTGCACGTCTGCGCCGGGTCGGCATGAGCCATGAAATGGATTTTGTCCGTGCATGCAAAGAATCGTCGGAGAACCGCGTATTGCCGTTGTCCAACTTCGAATATGCAGGCCCGCTCAATGAGATGGTGGTCATGGGTAATCTGGCTGTCAGGTTGAAGAGTTTGGACAAGAAGCTGCAGTGGGACGGCCCCGGTATGCGTATAACGAACCTGAGCGATACCGATGAGATCAAAGTGGCTAACGGTATCCCCCGCCAGGAGCCGCGTACCCTGACGCTGAATGCCAGGCAGGCGGCGGAGGAATATATCCGCCATACCTATCGCGACGGCTGGTCGTTGGATTGACTCTTTGATTTGCTGTAAAGACAGGCAGGCGGTTTATACCGGATTTTTCCTATCTTTGGCGGGACATTTATTTACAAAAATCGTATGCTATGAAAGGAATGATTATACTGGTTTTGTTAGATCTAATCTCAGGGGTGATGCATCATCTGTATGCCCAGGATACGACGGTATCGGTAAATATGTCTGACCGTCCGCTTTATGAAGTATTGGAAGCAATCGAAAAACAGACGCCTTTTTCTTTTGTGTATGACGCGAATGTGGTGGATGTAGGCTTTACGGTTTCAGTACAGGTGTCCGGCAAACATGTGTTTGATCTGTTAAATGGCCTGTTTGAGGCATCGGATATTGCCTATACCGTTATACACAACAAAATTATCCTGAGCAGGAAAGAATCCCTTGGCCTGTTTCGGCAGGAGGTAAAGAGAGTGACCGGAATCGTGACGGATCAGGCGAACGAGCCTGTTGCCGGAGCCAATATCCGGATAAAAGGGACGACGAAAGGAACGGTAACCGGACAGGACGGCCGCTTTCGCCTGAACCTGTCGTCCGATTCCGTCTTGGTCATCTCTTTCCTCGGTTATCATACGCAAGAGGTGGTCTATCGCGGAGAACCTTCCCTGCACATCACGCTTACGGAAGATGCGCACAGTCTGGAAGAGATCGTGGTCACGGCTCTGGGTATAAAAAAGAGGGAGTTATCCCTGCCCTATGCCACGCAGACCATCGAAGGCGCTGAACTGACCCGCTCGAAAGACCTGAATCTGATGAATGCATTAGCCGGTAAAGCGGCCGGAATATACATCAACAGAAATGCCTCCGGCCCGGGCGGATCGGTAAGGACGCTGATCAGGGGCGGTCGGTCGGTCTCTTCCGACAACCAGCCGCTTTACGTCATAGACGGCTTTCCGATACTGAATGAGAGCAACGAGCAGCCATTTACCATTATCGGAGGGGTGGCGAATGCCGGCAACCGTGACGGTGGCGACGGCATTTCCAACCTCAATCCCGACGATATCGAAAGCCTGCATATCCTCAAAGGAGGCGCAGCTGCCGCCCTGTATGGATGGCAGGCGGCAAATGGCGTGATCCTGATCACAACAAAGAGCGGGGTGCGGGGGAAGATGGATATCCGTTTCTCGTCGGATTTGACCATCGACCAGGCCACGCTTCTTCCGGCCTTCCAGAACCGGTTCGGGAGGGCGGACGATTCAACGGGCAGCTGGGGGGAAGCGGCGGAAATGCCGGCCTATGACCATGCCGGGGACTTCTTCCGGACAGGGATCAGGGCTGTCCAGTCGCTGTCCGTATCGTCGGGGAACGACCGGCTGCAAAACTACTTCTCATACGCCAATACCTCCGCTACCGGAATCACAGGACACCACCGGTTCAGTAAACACAACCTGACCTTTCACGAAACGGCCGCCCTGTTCGACAACCGCCTGACATTAGGCGGCCGCGTATCCCTCATGATGCAGAGTACACCCGACAGGCCGGTGTCGGGAGGGTTTTACATGAATCCTTTGCCGGGATTGTATACCTTTCCACGAGGAGTGGATCTCTCTTTGTACAAACAATCGTTTGAGGTGTTTGATACGGAACGCAATATGCCTGTCCAGAACTGGTACACCCCTATCACGGATTATGACCAGAATCCCTATTGGTTAGTCAACCGGATACAGAGTACGGACAAGCGTACACGGACGATGACATCCCTGACGGCGCGTGGCCGGATCACCGGCTGGTTGACGATACAGGGCAAAGGGAATATGGACGATGTGCAGGATCTGTTCCGGCAGAAAATATATGCTTCGACCTCTCCCGGTATTGCCGGAATGAACGGGCGCTATATCGACTACTCTTACCGGCAGACGCTTCTGTACGGCGATCTCATGGCGACAGCCACAGCGCATGGCGATCATGTCCAGTTTAACGCAACCGTAGGCGGAAGTATTTGGGACGACCGGGTCAATGCCCTCCGGCTGGATTCCAAAACAGCCTCCCTTTACTATCCGAACGTCTTTACCGTAGCCAATATCGTCATGTCGACCAGCGCCTATATTGACGAAGCCATCGACCGGCGCCGGCATGTCCAGTCACTGTTTGCCACAGCCCAGTGGGGATACAGGGAGTGTGTGTATGTCGACGTGACCGCACGTAACGACTGGTCTTCCACGCTGGCGTTGACCAAAAGTGTGGACAAAGGGTTCTTCTATCCCTCGGCGGGATGGGCATGGGTGGTACATAAAACGCTTCGTTTGCCCGGATGGGTATCGTATGGCAAACTGAGGGGGTCGTTCAGCAAGGTCGGTAACGGTCTGCCGGTGGGGGACAGCGATTTCATGGCGCATATCGGCGCAGGCGGCGCTTTCCTGCCGAAAGACAGGGCGCCCTACGCAGATTTGAAGCCGGAAATGACCACCTCTTTCGAAGCAGGGATGGAGTGGAAGTTGTTCAATCACCGGTTGTCCATCGACGTCACGTTTTACCAGACCAATACCCGCAACCAGCTCTTTGTCTTGCCCTCCTCTGCGGGTGCGCTTTACAAGTATTATTTGGTCAATGCGGGAGATATACGGAACCGTGGCCTTGAGATGATGTTGGGAGCCAATCCTGTTCTCACAAAAGGGTTTACATGGAAAACCTTCATCAACTTCTCGGGAAATAGAAATAGGGTAGTGGCGTTGCACGACGATCTGCCGGCATTTGTGTATGGCGAAGAGGGGCTTTCGTCCAGTTATGCGATGAGGCTGGTGAAGGGAGGCTCTTTCGGCGATATATACGGAAAAGCGTTCGATAGGGACGGGCAGGGGAGCATACGGTACGGGAAAGACGGGATGCCCCTTGCGAGGGGTGAAGGCAATACGGTAAAGGTGGGAAACAGCAATCCACGCTTCCTGTTGGGCTGGAGTCATGCGTTGACCTGTCGCCTGTTTTCTCTCTATTTCTTAGTTGACGGGCGTTTTGGGGGAGAGGTATTGTCGCAGACCGAGGCCATGCTCGACCAGGCAGGCGTATCCCGCCGGACGGGAGAAGCCCGCATGAATGGGTATGTCGACCTCGAAGGGGTAAGGATCACGGATGTAAGGGCGTTCTTTGAACAGACAGGCGGGCGGAACGGCGTAACCGAATATTATATGTACGACGCCACCAATATCCGCCTCAGGGAGATATCCTTAGGCTATACTTTCCCCGCCGGGTGGATGAAGGGCGCCGGTTTCCTGAAAGAGATTCAGCTGTCGATGACGGCCAGGAATCTCTTTTTCTTTTATAATGGGGCGCCGTACGATCCGGATGTTGTCTTGTCGACAGGGAATAACAACCAGGGCATCGACATCTTCGGCATGCCTGCTACGCGAAGTCTCGGGTTTAAAATACAGCTTGTTTTATGAATAGGGTATGAGACAAAAGAAGATATACCGGATAGGGCTGGTCTGGGTGTTGCTGGCCTCCTGCACCGCCCCTTTTGAAGAGTATAACAGGGATGAGACCGGCTTTACGGAGGAGCAGCAGGCCTACGATTTCGGCCTGTACGGCATTCCCCTCCAGGTCGTACAGCAGGGGATCTATTACAACCACGACTGGGGCGGCGGCAAAAACTGGCCGTTTCAGATGATGCAGAACCTGAGCGCAGATATGTTTTGCGGGTATATGCACGATTACAAACCGTTTGATGCCGGGTTAAGCAACTCTGTCTACCGTCTGAATGATGCCTGGAACGGGACAATGTGGGAGAATACCTATGGCTATATACTGACGGAGGTGAAGAAAGTGGAAGAGCTGACACGTGAAAAGGCGCCGGCGTTTTATGCCGTATCCCGGATCCTGAAGGTGGAGCTGATGCACAGGGTGACGGATATCTACGGGCCGGTCGTTTATACACGGTTCGGACAACCGGCCGCCAACGTCATGCCCGATTCACAGAAAGAGGCCTATTATGCGTTTTTCGGGGATTTGGAAGAGGCTGTCCGTCTTCTTGCCGCCTATGAAGGAAAGGAGACCTTCGCCCGCTTCGATATGATCATGCCGAAAGAGAAACGGACATATAAACAATGGGTGAAGTTTGCCAATTCGTTGCGTCTACGGCTGGCGGTCAGGATCGCTATGGCCGATCCCGCGAAAGCGCGGGAAGAGGCAAGGGAAGCGTTAGACCCGGCAAACGGGGGACTGCTGGAGCAGCGCGACGATCAGGTGGCCGTATCGACGTCCGGAACAGGATATTCCAACCCTCTGGGGGAGATCAACATCGCATGGAAAGAGGCCTCCATGAATGCCAATATGGAATCCATACTGGGGGGATATGACGATCCGCGCATGGCCAAATACTTCGAACCGGCAACAGGGCAGGGATTCAACGGACAATTCCGGGGAATCCGTCAGGGAACGGGATTTAACCACACAAAATACATCCACCATTCCAGAAGTACAATCACCCAAACGTCCGATGCCCTATTGATGACCGCCGCCGAAGTCTGGTTCCTGCGCGCCGAAGCGGCGTTGAGGGGCTGGTCGGGCGAAGATGCGGCCTACTGTTACCGCAAAGGCGTGGAGACGTCGTTCGACCAATGGGGCGTGGAAGATGCCGCCGGCTATCTGCAGAGCGACCGGACGGGACGGGACTTTACGGATACCTTCGAGCCGGCGTATGCCATAAAAGCCTGTTGCAATGTATCTCCCAAGTGGGACGAAAGCGCACCGGACGAAATCAAACTGGAGAAGATCATCACGCAAAAATGGATCGCCTGTTACCCCGAAGGATGCGAAGCGTGGGCCGAACAGCGCCGCACGGGTTATCCGCGCCTCTTCCCCGTCCTCCTCAACAAGAGCGAAGGAAAGATCGACACCGGCATCATGATTCGCCGCCTGAATTTCCCCGTAAGTCTCAAAACCTCCGACCCCATCCAATATGAAGCACTGTGCAACGCCTTGAACGGACAAGATATCGGCGGAACGCGGTTGTGGTGGGACACCGGAAAGAACTTCTGACCGGATCATCCTTATAACGGGAGGGAAACAAAAATCACTCGGCAACCACTCCCTTTTTCTTCGGTACAAACTATCCTTTTCATAAGGAGAAACTACCTGATTGTACGGTATACACTGATCGTTCGCCATATGGCGAACGATTGACCGCCAATTGGCGAACAGTTGACCGCCATATGGCGAACGATCGGCCTCCATATGGCGAAC
>JAISQD010000059.1 GCA_031274415.1 Tannerellaceae bacterium
GTATCCCTCTTATGCACCATCGCGGTGGATTCGAGGGATACCACTATCAATTAAATAATGAAAACAATAATGATTTAAAAAATGATGACAAATCTATCCCGAAATTTTAAAGCTCGCAAGCAATTCCCGAAAATTATTTTCCTCAGCGGACTAATCCTCTCCCACCTCGCCTCCCCCGATGCGCTGCAAGCCCAGGCGACACAAAAAATCAACGGTCTGGTGACCGATGCGGCCAATGACCCTGTAATAGGCGCCAACGTCGTCATCAAAGGCTCCGCCACCGGCTCCATCACCGACGTCGACGGTCGCTTCATCCTCGAAGCCCCCTCCAACGCCGTCCTTCTGATCTCCTACATCGGCTACCTCAGCAAAGAAGTCCCCACCCGCGGCCAAACCTCCATCCACATTCAACTGACCGAAGACTCCCGGTCGCTCGACGAAGTTGTTGTTATTGGGTATGGAGTCCAGAAAAAGGCAAGTGTAATCGGTTCTATCTCACAAGTGTCTTCCGAACATCTGGACGGAAGGCCTGTAGCTGTACTATCGAATGCATTGGCCGGACAAATGCCGGGGGTCACGTTGATTCAGCGTTCCGGAAGGCCGGGCGCAAGTCCGGGAAGCATACGTGTCCGTGGTGTTGGATCCTTTGGCGGCGATGAGAGTAAAGCAGATGCTTTGGTATTAATTGACGGCATCCCCGGAGACATTAATGATGTTAGTCCGGAGGAAGTTGCCTCTATCAGCGTACTCAAAGATGCTTCAACAGCCGCCATTTACGGAGCCCGTGCTTCAAATGGCGTCATCCTGATTACGACCAAGTCGGGGTCGCAAGGCGAAGTCAGGATTGCCTACAGCGGACATGCAGGATTCGTCAATCCCACAGCTTTACCTGAATACCTTCCGGCCTGGGAGTATGCGATGGCTTATAACGAAGCAGCAGGAACCGAAACGTATAAACCCGAAGATATTCAGAAATTCAAAGACGGCAGCGATCCTGTAAACTATCCCAATTCAGACTTTGTGAATGATATTATGGGGCGGAGCGGATTCCAGACAGGACACGATCTGACGTTGACCGGAGGAACCGGTACAAACAGCTACTATCTGGCAGTTGGATATTTAAGCCAGGATGGTATTGTGGAAAAGAATAACTATAGCCGGTATAACTTACGCATAAACATGACAAGTCAATTGACTTCCCAGCTAAAATTAGTCACACGCGTATCCGGCTTAAACTCCAAAGTAGAAGAACCGGCCGTTCCCGGCGGCAAGGATGTTGCGCGTATAGATGGCATTATCCGTCATGCGATACGCTATCCGTCGGTATATGCAGGGAAACTGTCCAATGGCGATTATGGTATCGGCCCGGAAAGTAGCGGTACGCCTGTTGCATGGCTTGCAAGCCCTTCGTTCTATGAAGAACCTCTGTGGAAAGCCGACTTCAACGCCAGATTGGAATACAGTCCGTTGGAGAATCTCACTGTTTCAGCCATTGGAGGGTATAACTTTACTCATAATGAGACCAAGCTGTATCGTTCTACCATGCGGCTGACAGATACAAATACCATGGGGCCATCCACGCTGGAACAAGCTGAAACAAGACAGATATATTACACATCCCAGGCGACGGTCGATTATACCAAAGAGATAGGAGGCCACAACATCGGCGTATTAGCAGGTTACTCGTTCGAACAACAAGGATACAGAGATTTAAGCGGATCAAGAGACAAGTTCCCCGGGAATGACCTTCCATATATGGATGCAGGTTCTCCGGACAATCAGAAAACGAGCGGAGGAGGATATGAGTGGGCGATACAGTCGTATTTCGGCCGCCTGAAATATGCTTACTTGAATCGCTATCTTCTGGAAGCCACGCTGAGGCACGACGGGTCTTCGCGTTTTCCGCCCACAAAGAAATACGCTACGTTCCCGTCTCTTGCCGCGGGATGGCGTATCACGGAAGAGTCCTTTATGGAATCAACGTCTTTCTGGTTATCACACATGAAATTGAAAGCATCCTGGGGTATCCTTGGAAACCAGAATATAGGCAATTATCCTTGGCAATCCATGTATGTTTTGGGGGAGAATTATACGATTGGAGGCGTCTTTAACCAAGGGTCTGCCATGACGACATACTCCGATCCTACAATTCATTGGGAGAGTACCCGTACCACAGACGCCGGAGTTGAATTTATCTTCCTGAAAGGCTTGCTTTCTTTTAATGCATCATACTTTTACAGGCATACGACAAACATCCTGTATCAACCAACGTCGAGCGTTTCTTCCGTTTTGGGTACGAATCTCTCTGAAATGAATACTGGTTCTCTGAAAAATACGGGATGGGAATTTGACTTGTCACACCAAAAATCCTTTGGCGACTTCCGCTATAATATCAGCGCTAATTTCTCCATTATTAACAATGAAGTATTAAGCCTGGGCGTAGGCAATGTGGAACAACCTAACGGCTTGGTTGGAAACGGCACGGATTTGTTCATAGGATACCCTATGGAACTGTATTACGGTTATCAGACAGACGGCGTATTCCTCGACCAAAACGACATTGATGAGTGGTATGAACTGAATGACCAGTCGAGCTTGATGCCTAAAAACAGCGCCCGTCCCGGCGATGTGCGTTATGTGGATATAGACGGAGACGGCAAAGTGACGGCGTCAATAGACAGGAAGGTATTGGGCAGCAGAATTCCGAAATATACCTATGCATTCAATCTGGGCTTTAAATACAAGGGCATAGACCTGAGTGCATTCTTCCAGGGAGTAGCTAAAGTTTCAGGGCGATTGGAATCGTATGCCGGGCTGGCATTTCATAACATAGGCTCTATCCAGCGTTGGATGTGGGAAGGACGTTTTAATTCGGAAAATCCTCAACGATACCCAAGTTATCCGCGTTTGGAGATATTAGGTAATTCAGCCGGGAATAACGGCAATTTGTCTGATTTCTGGATATTGGACGCCAGCTATCTGCGACTGAAAAATGTTCAATTGGGCTATACCTTGCCAAAGAAGCTGACACAAACCTGGAAGATGGAAAATCTGCGCTTTTATCTGAGTCTGGAAAATCCGTTAACCTGGAGTAATTATCCCAATGGTTGGGATCCGGAAATCAATACGGATGGACATTATTATCCACGGTTAGCGACTTATACAGTTGGTGTTAATTTTAAAATATAAACAAAATGAAAAGAATAGAAAAGAATATACATATAATATACCTGACGGTTGTTGCTCTTTGTGCTGTTTCTTGCGGGGAACAGTTGGAAACATCCTCTTTAGTCAGTCTTTCAGAAGATAAAGTATGGGCAAGTGAAGCAAATGCATTGACCGCTCTGATGGGCTGTTATAAAGGAAATATACCGTACAACGGGACAGGTTTTGAAACGGATTTTAGCTCCTACGGCGGATTGATGTTTCTTGAATTCGCTACGGATAATGCCTTTGACCGCCGTGCGACAACAACCGGCAATTCTACGCTTCATAAATTATCAGACGGGACGTTGAACACATCCAATAGCTCTATTATGAATTATTGGAAGAACTCCTATCTAAAAATAACCCGATGCAACCGTTTTATTGAAAATGTTGACAAGGTTCCTGCTGCACAGTCGGCAATTGAACGAATGAAAGCCGAAGCCCGTTTCCTGCGTGCAATGCAGTTTTTCTACCTTTCTCAATATTACGGAGACGTTCCGCTTGTAGAAAAAACATTGACGCCGGATGAGGCAAACAATGTTCAGAAAACCTCCAAAACAGACATCACAAAATTCATAGAAAAAGAACTCACGGAGATTGCAGACGATTTACCTCGCCATAAAGATATAAAGGCCAATGAGGTGGGCAGGGCGACAGCACAGGCTGCACTTACCTTTTTAGGACGCCTATATTTGGCTGACAAACAATTTGGCAAGGCCGCCCAGACATTCAGACAAATCATTGACTGGGGAGATAACCAGATCGATCCTGACTATCAAAGCATCTTTTTCCCGTCTAATAAAAACAGTAGCGAGAATATCTATTCTACTCAATATTTAGAAAGTTTGGCCGGAAACGCATTGCCTCAACACGCTTATCCGGCTGTTGCAAACGGATGGCATCTGGTCTGTCCGTTAGGTTCTTTGTATGAATCTTATTATTTCATTAACGGGGAACCATTTTCGTATGATAATTCGCTTTACGACCCGACAGATTTAGGTAAAAACAGAGACCCGCGACTTCGCTATACACTTTTGTATGATGGTTGTGATTTTAAAGGAAAAAAGTACATTTGTCATCCAGACTCGTCCAAGTCATTAGACCAATTGGGAGCCGGAAAGCAAGCGACCTATACGGGTTTTGGACTGCGTAAATACTTTGATGAAGGATACGGTGGCAGTTTGACCCAGTACGGCGCCAATACGGTAGTAGTACGTTATGCGGAAGTATTATTGAGTTACGTGGAAGCGGAATTGGAAGCAGGAACCACTATCACACAGGAAATACTTGATATGACAATAAATAAAGTTCGCAGCAGAGCCTCCGTAAATATGCCTCCGGTCAGTGAAACAAATCCGGACAAACTCCGTTTGTTACTTCGCAATGAAAGACGTGTAGAGCTGGCGCTGGAAGGGCATCGATACTGGGATTTATTGCGTTGGGGCGTCGCTCATGAAGTATTGAATGCGGATTTCTACGGAGCGCCTTTCCCCGGCGCCCAAAATATGCGGAAAAAAGGTGAAGAAACAGACCCACATGATCGTTGGTATGTTATTACCCGTAACTTCAGAAATCCACAGGATTATCAATGGCCTATTCCTCAAACAGAACAGGATATTAATCCGAATCTTAGATAAATAAAAGTAATGACATAAATAACACAAACGATGCTATCTATTTTAAAAAATGCAGGCAGTACTTGCCTTATTGGTTCAGCAATTGGAGGTATACTCATCTCTTGCGGTAGTAACGCGCAAAAAAACAAACCGAACCGCAAACCAAACGTAATAGTGGTGCTGGCCGACGATTTGGGATATGGTGACGTCAGTGGCTATGGGGCAAAGGCTATTCGCACGCCGAACATCGACCGGCTGATTGACCAGGGACTGCGTTTCACCTGTGGATATGCTTCTTCCGCCACCTCCACCCCCAGCCGATACGCCTTGATGACAGGTTTGTATCCTTGGCGGAATAAAAACGCAAGGATATTGCCGGGAGATGCACCTTTGATAATCACTCCCGATATGGAAACCCTGCCCCGTCTGTTTCAAAAAGCCGGATATGTCACCGGCGCCGTCGGGAAATGGCATCTGGGCTTAGGGACAGGTTCAATCGACTGGAATGGACATATAGCTCCCGGCCCACGGGAAATAGGGTATGACTACAGCTACATCATGGCGGCGACCAATGACCGGGTACCATGCGTGTATGTGGAAAACAATCACGTAGATAATCTGGATGGGAATGATCCTATAAAAGTCAGTTATGTGCAGAACTTTGAAGGAGAACCCACAGGAAAAGACAATCCGGGACTCTTGAAGATGCACCCGAGCCACGGGCATGATCAAAGCATCGTCAACGGCGTTTCCCGCATTGGATTTATGCATGGAGGAAAATCGGCCTTGTGGGTAGACGAAACCATGGCCGAGGTGTTTTCCTCCCGGGTGAAATCATTTATTGACAAACAGGGCGATCAGCCTTTCTTTTTGTATTACGGGTTGCATCAGCCACATGTCCCGCGCATTCCAAGCGAGAACTTTGCCGGAGAATCCGGATTGGGCCCCCGTGGTGATGCTATCTTGGAAGCAGATTGGTGTGTAGGAGAATTATTGGATTATTTGGAAGCAAAAGGACTGATAGAAAATACTGTCATTATCTTTACTAGTGACAACGGACCTGTCGTGGATGATGGTTACAAGGATGACGCTGTCGAAAAATTGGGAGATCACAAACCCGCCGGTACTCTGAGAGGAGGAAAATACAGCCTGTTTGACGGTGGTACACGGGTGCCGTTTGTTGTCCAATGGAGAGGCGCCGTCACACCGGGCGTATCCGACGCGATGGTTTGTCAAATGGATTTCTACAACTCGTTCGCTCGTTTTACTGGTCAAAACACAGACTCCGGAAAGGACAGCCAAGACGTTTTGGATGCATTTTTGGGCAAGTCGGGAACCGGACGGACGGAATTGGTACAGGAAGCGCAAGGGAAATTAGCGTATCGGCAGGACGAATGGGCTTATATTCCTTCTTACGAAGGGGCTGCCTTTTCTCAATGGACTAATACGGATTTGGGTAACTCTCCCGAAGAACAATTGTACAACTTGGACAGCAATATCGGAGAAACAGAAAATTTGGCGAAAAGCAATCCGTCCAAATTAGAAGAGTTGAAAAAGCGTTTTGAGGAAATCACAAGAAACAGATAGAGGTCACCATGAAAATAATATTATTGAATGCAAGCATCGGCACACACATTAAATGATATGAGAAATATCCGTCGGGGCGCTGACCGCAGAAAGGTGGGAGAGGGGCAATGAGTGCGACAACTTTAGCCCCTTTTGCCAAGCCGCTGTATGTGATGATTAAGCCGATTGGGTCGGTGTGCAATCTCAGGTGC
>JAISQD010000085.1 GCA_031274415.1 Tannerellaceae bacterium
TCGAGTACCAACTCCGGCTTGACGGCAAACGCTTCCGGCGTGGCCACCTCTTCCACGCGGTACTTTTCCCACAGCCCGTCCGAATCGCGGAAAGTGGATATCCCACTCTCCGCGCTCATACCGGCGCCACTTAAAACGACTAAATTTTTCATCTTTTTCTATCTTTCGTATCAAGGTTCCATGACCACTTCGACACTATTCCCCTGCCTCAGAAACTGCCCTGCAAAAGCCTGCACCTTTTCGGGCGTGATGGCTTCAAGGGTCGACAGGTATTGGGTATGGAAATCCATGTCGTTGTAATAATAATGATTCAGCACTCCCAACCAGTAACTGTTTTCCTGCAGATTCTCCGCATGACGTTTCAGCATGTTATCCTTTGTTTTCTTAAAATCTTCCTGCCTCAGGCCTGATTCGACAATCCGCGACAGCTCGTCCCTGACAATCGCGTTCATCCCTTCCCGTTTTGCCGGATCGGTATCGAAATAGATTTGCAGGATGGTCTGTCCCTTGGGGAAGGAAGCGATTTGCGCATAGGTCTGCACACCATACGTACCTCCCTGCTCTTCACGCACTTTCTCTGTATAGACAATATCCAGTACCTGTTTCAGGAAAGAAATGGTGATGACGTTTTCGGGCGTATAGTCCATCGTTCCCGAATAGAGATTGATGACCGACGCTTTTGGCGTTTCCATTTGCCGGTTGAACCGGTTGACATGCTGTCCCTTACGGATAGCGGGGGTATTTTCAGGATTGGCTTCCTCTTTCCGTTTCAGGGATGGAAGCGTAGCGAGATATTGTTCGATCAGCGGGCGCACCTCCTCTTTGTCCAAGTTACCCACAAACGTGAAAACGAAATCCGACGCATCCGCAAACCGCTCTTTGTACATCTCTATGATACGCTGGTAGCTGATCCGGTCGAGATCTTCAGGCTGTACGCGGATCGCACGCGGATCGCGGTTATACGCCGTTTGGGTAATCGAATCGCCAAACGAAAACATCGGGTTCAGCGCTGCATTCTGCAATTGCGCTTTCAGACGGGAGACATACGACGAATAGGCTGCCTCATCCATGCGCGGAACGGTAAAGTTCAAATAGACCAGCTCCAACAATGTTTTGAGATCGGAGGGCGTAGTCGACCCCGACATATGCTCGTTTTCCATCCCCAGCGAGGCCGTGCACTGAACCTTTTTCCCTGCCAGAACCTTGCCCAGGTCGACGGCCGAAAAGTTCCCCAATCCACCCAGGCGAATCACGTCGTTAAACACTTTCAGGTGGCTGATATCCGCATCGCCAAACAGCGAATTACCGCCCGGGCTGGTCGCTGTCATCAATATCTCATCTTTCTTGAAATCAGTATGTTTCAGTACCACTTTGACGCCGTTGCCAAGCGTCATGACCGTAGCGCCGAACAATGGGTCTTCCCTCGTTTCCAGGATTTTACCGGGTTCCGGCAGTTCGGGGATCAACGCTTCGCCGGAGAGGGTCTCCTCGTAAGGCGCTACCTCTGTCTGCAAGGCTTTCGTATAACGCTCCAGCAACTCCTGCTCCGTTGGATACGCAACCCCTTCCTTCTCAGGAGCGGTGAGGGAAATGACCACATTTTTCTCTCCCATGATACCCTTCAGGTATTGATTGACCTGTTCGACCGCAATAGAGGGAGCGATCTGGCTGATCATGGTATATTCCGTTTCGATGCCGGGTATGTACCCGCCATTCGTGAAGTGGTCGGTATATTCGCGCGTATAGATGCTGTTTTTCCGGTTCTCCCGTTCATTATAGGCCGATTCATACTCTTTCAGGATATTGGCGCGCGCCCGTTCGTATTCCGAAGAGGTAAAGCCGTATTGTTTCATCCGTTCCATCTCCACCACCAACGCATCAAGCGCCTTGCCTATCGTTTCATCCTTGGCAATGGCCACAGCCGTCCATGCCCCTTTTGTCTTCGCCATCAGGAAATTACCGTCTGAAGCGCCTGCATATACAAAAGGAGGATCCGCTTTCTGGATGATCTCGTTGAACCGCTCGTTGATCATCATTGCCGTCACATTCTGGATATAATGGTAGAGGAAACCGGTAATGGTACCCCGCTCTTCGCGCGACAGTTTGTCGTGCTTATAATAGAGGGACAAGGCGATGCGGGAGGCCTCCCTGTCCGTCGCGACGGAGACGAGCGGCTCATCGTTGTCGGGGACGGGAAATAGCTCGCGCACAGCAGGATTCACCGGCGCGGGAATATCGGCAAAAAGCGTTTTAATCCGCTCTTCCACCTGATCGACATCAACGTTGCCGACCACAATAATCGCCTGTAAATCGGGACGATACCATTTTCTGTAATAGGCACGTAACTCCTCCGGATTGAAATGGTCGATCACGTCGATGCTCCCTATCGGCATCCGGTTGGCATACCGGCTACCGGCGCATATTTTCGGAAGCTGCTGCTCCCACATCCGCGCCGTCGCATTTTGCCCTGTCCGCCACTCTTCATGTATGATTTTCCGCTCTTTCTCGATCGCCGAATCGGTCAGCGCAAGGAACCCCGACCAGTCGTGCAGGATCAGCAAACAGCTGTCGACAACCCCCTCTTTGGCCACAGGGGCGTCCATCAGCATATAGACCGTCTCGTCGAAACCGGTATAGGCGTTCAGGTTCTCCCCCATGCGCATACCAATGCTTTCCGTGTACTCCGTGATGCCGTTGCCGGGGAAATGGGTACTCCCGTTAAACGCCATGTGTTCAAGGAAATGGGCTAACCCGCGCTGGTTCTCTTCCTCCAGTACGGCACCGACATTTTGTGCGATATAAAAATCAGCCCGCTCTTTGGGCATTTCATTATGACGGATATAATAGGTCAACCCATTGTCCAATTTTCCGTAACGAACTTTGGGATCGACAGGTAACTGCACTGCTTGTTGAGCTACCAGGTGCGTTGTGCACAGCAACAACCACAGGCAAAGGATACTTACTTTTTTTGTCCTCATGAAAATCTGTTTTAAAGTTAGAACGCAAACAAAGATAATAAATCCTTACAGAAAATGATATGTTGCCGGCTCTTATTTTTTTTCGTATGTTTGCGGAAACAGATAAATTGATTTCGAATGAAAAAGAGACTGACTTTTTATTTCCTCCTGCCCTGTTTCATGTTTGCCGGTTGCCATACCCGGGAAAGCGAGCCGCTGTCGGCCGTCATTGAACGCGGCTTGCAGGTTGCGACCCAACAAGCGTTGTCTATGGCTAAGGAACTGGAACACAGGGAAGGGCAATTTCCTAAAACAATCAGTCCGGACGGGACTTTGGAAACCTCTTATTATGACTGGTGGGGGAGTGGCTTTTTCCCCGGTACGCTTTGGTATCTGTACGAAGAAAACCCCACTCCCGAACTAAAGAAATATGCCGAACTGTATACCGCCCGCGTAGAACCGGCAAAGAATCTGACGAATACGCATGATCTGGGATTTATGCTCAATTGCAGTTTTGGCAACGGATACCGCATCACCCGTAACCCACAATACAAAGAGGTGATAATTACGGGCGCTTACTCCCTGGCGACGCGTTACCATCCGGAAGTCTGCGCCATCCGCTCATGGGATTTTAACAGGGAAAAGTGGCAATTCCCTGTCATTATTGATAATATGATGAATCTGGAACTGTTGATCCGGGCGTCGGAAGCATCCGGCGACACCCGGTTTGGCGACATGGCGAATGCCCATGCGAAGACGACAAAGGAAAACCATTTTCGTCCCGACTACAGTAGTTACCATGTCGTCTCATACGATACGCTGACCGGCTCTCCACATGCAAAACAGACCCATCAGGGATTTTCCGACGAATCGGCTTGGGCAAGAGGTCAGGCATGGGGACTTTACGGATATACCGCCATGTACCGCGAAACGGGAAATGCGGCCTATCTGGAGCTGGCGCGGCAGATAGGAACGTTTATCATGAACCATCCGGATATGCCGGAAGACAAAATTCCTTACTGGGATTTTAACGCGCCGGATATGCCTGCTGCCAAACGCGACGCGTCGGCAGCAGCCATTATGGCCTCCGCATTTGTCGAATTAAGCCGGCTGGATCATACCCCTTTCGGGAAAGAATGCTTAGTCATGGCGGAACAGCAGGTGCGCTCCTTGTCTTCGCCCCATTATCTGGCAGAAGCAGGCAGTAACCACCATTTTATATTGAAGCACAGCGTAGGTAACCTGCCGGGGAACTCGGAGATAGATGTCCCTCTTGCCTATGCCGATTATTACTATATAGAGGCGCTTTTACGATTAAAATAACATAAATCAGGGAGGAATTACATATGAAAACAACATATGAATTGAGGTATGCAGCACACCCGGAAGATGCGAAACAGTATGATACAAAAAGACTTCGTCGCGATTTTCTAATAGAAAAACTGTTTGTGCCGGACGAGGTAAATATGGTCTATTCCATGTACGACCGCATGGTTGCCGGAGGAGCAATGCCGGTAAAAGAGCGGCTTTTGCTGGAAGCCATTGATCCGCTTAAACAACCGGTTTTTCTTCGTCGCCGGGAAATCGGTATATACAATGTAGGCGGCGCGACGGGTATCGTTCATATTGGCGGTCAAACGTTCGAACTGGACTATAAAGAAGCGCTTTATTTGGGTTCGGGAGATCGCGAACTCTATTTTGAAAGCAAAGACCCCGACCATCCCGCACTGTTTTATTTCAACTCATTGACGGCGCACAGGAACTATCCGGACAGGAAGATCACCAAAGCCAATGCAGTGGTAGCCGGCATGGGCGCACTGGAAACGTCCAACCACCGGAACATAAACAAAATGATTGTCAACCAGGTACTCCCCACCTGCCAATTACAGATGGGCATGACCGAACTCTCCCCCGGAAGCGTATGGAACACCATGCCCGCCCACATACACAGCCGCCGGATGGAGGTCTATTTCTACTTCGAAGTGCCTGAAGGACAAGCCGTCTGCCACTTCATGGGCGAACCGGACGAAACGCGCCACATATGGATGAAAGGAAATCAGGCGGTCTTATCACCGGAATGGTCGATCCATTCGGCCGCAGCAACATCCAATTATACCTTTATCTGGGGCATGGGCGGCGAGAACCTCGATTACGGGGATCAGGACTTCTTCAAGATAGACGAACTCCGGTAATATGAGGTATATCTGAGATAGTAGAATGGCGGTTTCGCTGACATTAAGTCACTCCGGTCAAGAAGATCGTTCCCGCGCTCTTTTCTTTTCATATTCGAAGATTTAGTGTATTTTTGTGACGTAAGCTATCAGGTGAAATGAAAAATAATAATTGGAAAGACCGGCTGGGCGTGATGTATTCTACGAATCCTGACTTCCGGTACGATACGGGAGGCGAAACGGGGGAAGAGACGCTCGCAAAGGAGAAACAGCCGTTGCGTATTTCGTTGGATAAACGCAACAGGGGAGGTAAAATGGTTACGTTGGTTACCGGTTTTCACGGTACGGCGGATGATTTGACTGCCCTGGGCAAGTTATTGAAAGTAAAATGCGGCGTGGGAGGGTCGGCCAAAGAGGGCGAAATCATTGTTCAGGGTGATCTGCGCCGGAAAGTATACGATGTATTACAGAAGGAAGGCTACCTGAAAAGCCGCATACTCTGACCCCTATGCTGACGGTATACAGGGCTTCGGCAGGATCGGGGAAGACCCACCGCTTGACGGGTGAATACCTGAAATGGCTCTTTTCCCAACAGGGAGCGTATAAGCGTATTCTGGCGGTTACCTTTACGAATAAGGCAACCGATGAGATGAAGGGGCGTATCATCAAAGAGTTGTACCGGCTGGCCTCCGGGCACAGGTCGGATTATATGGAAGAGCTGGCCTCGCTCTATTCCTTTTCGGAAAAGCAGGTACGTGCCGGGGCGAGGAAGATACTCATCACGATCCTTCATGACTATTCGGCGTTTAATATCAGCACGATCGACCGTTTTTTCCAGCAGACAATGCGTGCCTTTACCCGTGAGATCGGCTTGCAAGGCGGGTATGGGATTGAGATGGATCAGGAGTTGGTGCTTGCGGAGGTGATCGACCGTTTGATGGACGACCTGGAGAAGCCTGAAAACAAGGAGTTGCTGGGTTGGCTCTTGCGTTTTGCCGAAGAGAAGATAGAGAATGGGGGCGAATGGAACCTGCGCCGCGAGATGAAGGCGCTGAGCCGGGAGGTTTTTAAGGAGAGTTATAAGACATTCAGCGACAGGGAGACCGAAGATATCCGCGACAAGCAATTGCTTGAGCGCTATAAAGATACCCTGTACGCCGTTATCCGTTCCGTAGAGAGCGAAGCGAAGCGATTGGGCGAAGAGGGGACAAGCCTGATGAGGCAATACGGTTTGCAGCCATCCGACTTTAAGGGGGTAAGCCGCTCTCCCCTCTATTTCTTTGAGAAATTAAGAAGCGGCGAGATGAAAGAGCCTTCCGCTACCTTTACCGGCTTGGTCGATACGGTGGAAAACTGGTATACCCGGACAACTCCCCCCGCTATTGTGCAGATCATTGGCTGCGCCTTTGAAGAGGGGCTGAATGAGTGCGTCAGGCGCGTAGTCACCCTTTTCGCGAACATGGCGGGCTACTATACGGCGAAAGAGATTGTGCGCCATTATTATACGTTGGGCATATTGGGTGATGTCTCCCGCCAGATCGCCGCTTACAGGGAGGAGAAGAATATCCTGCTGATCACCGATACGGCGGAGCTGTTGCATAAAGTCATTGACGAGAGCGAGACGCCTTTTATCTACGAAAAGACGGGAACGCGTATCGACCATTATATGATTGATGAGTTTCAGGATACAAGCCGGATGCAGTGGCATAACTTCTATCCCCTTATCCGCGAAAGCCTGGCGCACCGGCAGTATAATATGGTTGTCGGGGACGTGAAGCAGAGTATTTACCGTTTCAGAAATTCCGACTGGAAATTGCTGGATGAACAGGTGAAAAACGATTTTCTTCCCGGGCAGGTCGAGGAGGAGACGTTGAAAGAGAATTGGCGTAGTTGCCGGCATATCGTCTCGTTCAACAATGCCCTTTTCACGATTGCCCCCGCCCTGCTGCAATCCCTGTATAACGAATCGTTGGAAGCCTCATCGTTGACGGAGAGCGAGCAGGCGCCTTTTCTTTCCAGGATCATGTCGGCCTATGAGGGGAGTTTCCAGTTGACGCCGCCTCCCTTGCGGGGTAAGGAGGGGCATGTGCGGATCGAGTTTCTTCCCGATGAAGAGGAAGCCGGCTGGAAAGAGGCTTCCCTGCTGCGTCTTCCTTCGGTGTTGGAGGAGCTGCAGGACAAGGGGTATGCGTTGAAAGAGATGGCCATCCTTGTCAGGACGAATCATGAGGGGGCGATGATTGCCGATACGCTGCTGGCCTATAAGGAAGAACATCCGTCCACCGCCTACCGTTACGACATGATCTCCGACGACGCCCTGTTTATCAGCAGTTCCCCGGGCGTTCGTTTCCTGATCGCCCTGTTGCGCTACCTGAAAAATCCGGATGACATGACACGTAAACAGATGGCGCTTATCGCTTGTGCGGCGATGAAGGGGCATCTGTCGCCGGAGGAGTGGGGAGAGGATTTCCCGCCGGGTGTCCGCCGTTCGCTGGATGCCCTGTCGCGCCGTTCGCTGTATGAGATAGCCGAAGGGCTGTTCCGGCTATTTACGGATCTCTTTCCGGAAAACGAGCAGGTATTTATACAGGCCTTTTTCGATATGGTGTCGGAGTTTGCGCGGAAAGAGAGCGCAGACCTTAGCCGCTTCCTGAAATGGTGGGACGAGACGGGGGGTCGCAAGACGATTGCCACGCCCGAAGAGCAGGATGCGATCCGTATCCTGACCATACACAAGTCAAAGGGCTTGGGGTTTAAAGCAGTTATTCTTCCTTTCGGCAATTGGGAGATCGACCATCGCGCCGGCCAATCGGTGATCCTGTGGTGCCGTCCTGAGAAAGAGCCGTTCAACCGCCTCTCCCTTGTGCCCGTGCGTTATGGGCAGATCCTGACGAAAACAATCTTTGCCAAAGACTATTTCCATGAGCGGCTGCATACCTCGATCGACAATCTCAACACGCTGTATGTCGCTTTTACCCGTGCCGAAGAGGAGCTGATCGTCTTTTCGCCCCGTCCTTCCAAAGTGGACGAAGAGAGCGGGGAGATCGGGAGGATAAGCTCTATCGCCGATTTGCTGTGGGCCGGTTTATGTACGCCGGAAGAGCATACGCGGAGCGGGGAACCGCTGATTCCGTTATCCGCATCGTTTGACCGGACGGAAGGCTCTTTTGAGTTGGGCGGGGAATGGCGGCCGGCTGCTTCTTCCGTTGACGAGCGGGGGGCGGAAGAGATCCCCATGCGCCGCCTCTCTTCGGCTTTGCCCGACGAACGTTTACGGTTGCGGCTTCATGGCAAGGGTTTCTTTTTTGACCGTCCCCAGAGGAAGCACGGGGCGTTGATGCATGAGGTACTGAGCAGGATAGGGACGAAGCAGGATATTCCCGCTGCGGTGGAAAGTTATCGGTTGGAGGGGATTATCGACCGTGAAGAGGAGCGGATGCTGGCGCTGCGTTTGCAGGAGTTGTTGGCCTCGCCGGATGTCGCTCCGTGGTTTGACCATCCTGCACGTGTGCTGAATGAGGTGAGCATTCTTGCGGGCGACGGGATTACGCGCCGTCCGGATCGCGTCATGATTGAGGATGACAGGGTGGTCGTGGTGGATTATAAGTTCGGGCTACAGGATGAAAAGCGCCACCACAGACAGGTCAGGAATTACCTTTCCCTTATCCGCCGGATGGGTTACGGCCGGGTGGAGGGCTACCTCTGGTATGTTGAATTAAATAAAATAGAACCTGTGATTGGCTGATATTCGCTAAATATGTATATTTTTGCAGACAGATAAAAAATGATGGCCATTCGGAAAATAAAGAAAATAAAAGTACATAAGGTACATAAAGAGGGGACAGGCTTGTTATTGTCTCTGTTTTCAGCCTTGTTTGTCATCAATCTCGGGTTGTATCATACGGCGGGAAAGTGTACCCTGTTCTATTCGGTTGCCGTCCTGTCTTCCCTGTTGTTTCTTCTGACGTTGAATTTCTTCCGCAGTCCGTTCCGCCGTTTTCCTTTCGACCCGGAAGGGTTGATCATTGCGCCTGCCGACGGGACGGTTGTAGTGATTGAGGATGTGATGGAGCGCGAGATACTGAAGAGGGAATGTGTGCAGATCTCTATTTTCATGTCTGTATTTAATGTCCATGCCAACTGGTTCCCGGTCAACGGAACGGTCAGGCATGTCTCCCATACCAACGGACGTTTTATGGCGGCATACCTGCCCAAGAGCAGCACGGAAAATGAGCGTTCCACCATTGTGATAACGACGCGGTGCGGGGTGGATATCTTGACCCGTCAGATTGCCGGAGCCGTTGCCCGCCGGATTGTGACGTACGCCAAAGAGGGGGAGAGCTGCGATGTGAACGAGCATATGGGATTTATCAAGTTCGGCTCGCGCGTGGATGTCTATATCCCTCTCGGAAGTGAAGTGCTGGTCGATATGGATCAGAAAGTGATTGGAAACCAAACTGTCCTGGCGCGTCTGGAACGCCCTCTTGTCAACTAAACGGATCAATAGATGAATCATCTGCGGAAACATATACCGAATACGATTACCTGCCTCAATCTGGTGGCGGGATGCATAGCGGCCGTCATGGCTGTGGAGGGGCGTTTGCTCTATGCCGCCATTTGGGTGATTGCGGCTGCGGTGTTGGATTTTTTCGATGGTTTGGCGGCACGGGTGCTGAAGGCCTATTCCCCGATCGGGAAAGAGTTGGATTCGTTGGCCGACGTGGTCAGTTTTGGCGTGGCTCCCGGCATGGTTCTCTTTTGGCTGCTTCGTGAGGCGTCGGCGGCATTGCCCTTGGGAGGGGTGAATCCTTACGTCCCTTTTCTGGCATTTGTTATACCGGCCTTTTCCGGCTTGCGGCTGGCCAAGTTTAATATTGATGAACGGCAAACGGTCTCTTTCATCGGGCTTCCCGTTCCGGCGCATGCGCTGTTTTGGTCTTCCATAGGATATGCCTTGCAGCCTGTTGTGTATGGAAACGAATGGGTATTTACCTCCGGAGCGGTTGTTTTGGCCATTGTAACCTCTTGGCTCCTGGTATCGGAGATCCACATGTTTTCGTTGAAAATCAGGACTTTTTCGTGGAAAGGGAATGAGTTTCGCTATCTCTTGGCGGGTTGCGCTATCGTGTTTATTTTCTTTTTTGGTTTCCTTGGAATAGCCGGTACCATATTTCTCTATATTCTCTTGTCTATTTTTAACAGAAAAAGCTATTGAATTATGATTAGAATCATTCTGTTTTTCTTCATCTTTTTTCTCCTGTTGATGTTTTTGATGGGTTTCTCTGTCATTCGTATGTTCAGGAAAATGCTCTTCGGTGGTGGGGCGAATGAGAAAAGGACCGGACAGCAACGGCCATCGAATAAAAGAAATTCCGGACAATCACGCGCATCGCGGGAACAACAGGCAGCCCCTCAGAGGAAAAAGCTGTTCCCCAAGGATGAAGGTGAATATGTGGATTACGAAGAGATAAAGGAGTAGTTATCTGCGTTCACGAAAGAAGGTTATCATTTCATTTGCACACTCTTTTTCCAACAAGCCGCCTTTGACCGTCGTTTTAGGATGTAATGCGTCCGGCGCGTACCGCCTGAACCCTCTTTTTTCGTCCGGTGCACCATATATGACCGTACGTATCTGCGACCAACCGATCGCTCCCGCACACATGACACACGGTTCGACGGTCACGTACAGGCTGCAATCCGTCAGGTATTTCGCCCCCAATTCGGAGGTCGCCGCCGTAATAGCCAGCATTTCGGCATGCGCTGTCGGGTCGTTTAACCGTTCTGTTTGATTATGGGCGCGTGCGATGATCCTGTTGTGACAAACGATCACCGCCCCGACAGGCGTTTCACCCTCTTCGCCGGCCGTACGCGCTTCCGCCAGGGCTTGTTTCATAAAATACTCGTCGTTGAACGGATTCATTTTCTCATTTCGTGTTCGTTGAACAGGGTCGGATAATCTTTATCCAACATTTTCAGGATATGTGTGAGGATGGTTTCCCGCAGCCAATGCGATTTATTGTTGATTTTGTATTTGGAAAGATAATGTGCAACCGCCTTGTACTCTTCGTCATTCAGCATGAATGATACTTTATGTACACGTGGCTGCTTGGGTGAAGCTGTCAAATATTTACGCCTCTTTTTCATGCGTGCAAATATATGGGCGAAACCTTAAATAAAAAAGAAAAACCGTATATTTGTAGAAAAAAATAGCTATGGCGGAACAAAACCTTATCGGAAAAGAGGGTGAACAGCAGGCCTGCGACTACTTAATCAAACAGGATTATACGATTTTGCACACGAATTGGCGATGGCGTCATTACGAATTGGATATTGTGGCTACGAAAGACCATGAGCTGGTTATCGTAGAGGTAAAAACCCGTTCGAAAAATTGCCTCCTTTCGCCGGAAGAGACGATAGATAACGGAAAAATCAGGCGAATCGTCTCGGCAGCCGATGTGTATGCCCGTTTTTTCAAACTGGATATGCCTGTAAGATTCGATATCATTACCTTGCTGGGAAGTAGAGGCGGCGATTACGAAATTGACCACCTGAAAGAAGCCTTTTACGCACCCCTAAGAAAATAAAAATGATATCAAATAAGGTTTATATTCGTTACCAAAGATGGGAAGTAATTGGTAGCGGAGCGTAATCGACACCCAGTTAGATCATCGGGACGGCTCATTTTTTTGTTTTGCCAAAAAAATGTCAAATTATTATGCAAATCCGCCGAAAACAGGACGCCTGACTATTCATTTTCTGTATGAAACATTTTTTTTGTCTGTTTATTTGTTTTTTACATATAACATATTGTAGATTTGCTTAATCATATGTCGGCGCATTTTCTTTGATTTGTTGACATTTTGATATTTTCTTTTGTGCGCATGTGAAATAACAAAAGAAAATGGAGAAAAGAGCATTTGTAGGTGTGATAGCATTTGGTGCTTCTGCGGTTGCTGCATACTTTAATTATGTGTAAGTTTGACAAGAGTTTGTAACTTTAAATATATGACTATGGTAACTATTTCATTTCATTTCCGCCCGTCATCTACGAGTAAAAGCGAAGGGACTTTGTATGTACGTATCATTTATCGCCGGAGAGCACGGCAATGGTCACTGAGTTGTTATGTGGATTCATGGGAATGGGACGAGAAGAAGCAGCGGGTTGTCTTACCCCGTGGTAATGTTGTGCGTACGGAATACTTGCGTAGAGTGTCCGAAAAACTATCGTATCATACCATTTCACTAAACGCCGTTATTCATGAGTTGGAACGTAGCGGTAGATACTATGGGGTGACGGAGATTCAGCAGGCGTATCTTTTCCATGAAAGTGAGCAAAGCCTCCGGGGATATGCCGGTGTGCTGGCCGATGAGAAGGATAGGAACAACCGGGAGCGGACGGCGTATGCCTACCGCGCGGCGGCAAACGCTTTGGTAAGGTTCAACGGTTGCGACCTAATGCTCACCGACCTCTCGCCCGTTCTGTTAAAAGCGTTCGAGAACAACCTGAAAATGAATGGGCGTCAGCTCAACACAATCTCCTTCTATATGCGCCTTTTGAAGGTGATATGTAACAGGGCGCATCGCGAAGGGCAAATGAGGAGGACGGCAGCGGAGCTTTTCGCGGATGTGTTCACCAGCTATGAGCCTACCCGAAAGCGGGCGCTTACGACCGACGATCTTTCCCGCCTCTTTGCGGTCGACCTCCCCGAGCTGATGAATCAGAAGCTCGTCAGCCGTCTATCTTACAAAGCGCTGGAAGGGCTTTATTTCGCCTGGCGGCTTTTCTTTTTCTCGTTCCATGCCTGCGGGATGTGCTTCGTGGACATGGCTTGTTTGAGAAAGGAGAGTATCTCCAACGGACTGATTACCTACCGGAGAAAGAAAACGGGGCGGTTGATAGAGATCAGTCTTACGCCTCCCCTGAGGTCAATCATCAATGATTTTGCTGCGGAGACGAAAGATTCTCCCTACGTCTTTCCCCTGCTTGTTGAAAACGACAAACCATTACGGCGACAATACGAGAGCGCTGAACGCACGTATAACCGTCGCCTGAAACGTCTGGCTTTACTGGCGGGACTTGAGGGGCATCTGAGTAGCCATATCGCCCGTCATACGTGGGCGTCGATAGGCAAGAACAAAATGTTTCCTCTCGGTGTATTGAGCGCCTGCCTGGGGCATTCATCCGAGAAAACGACCCACATCTATCTAACCTCTTTTAACCGCGAAATATTAGCGGAAGCCAACCGTGTCATTACGCAGGAGTATATTTATCTCCCCACTCCCAACAACGAAGACTTCCAACGCTATATGGACGACTCGATAGATTAGACCGATACGGATCGTGTTTAGATTTTTAATGTCAATAAATCATCATTTCATATGGAAAGGAACATCTTAGGAGTTGATATCGGAGGAACAAAAACCGCGATTATTTATGCGCGGGAAGAGACAAGTATACACATTATTGATAAAATAGTCTTTCCGACAAGTTCGGCAAAGGATACGATACGCGATATTTTTTTAAACCTTGATCAGATACAGAAAAAGAACGGTTTATGTACAGACGACATCTATGCAATAGGCATCAGTTGCGGTGGACCGCTGGATAGCGAACGCGGCATCATCATGTCTCCCCCCAACCTGCCCGGCTGGGAAAATGTACCGATTGTAGACATGGTGAAAGAGCGGTTCCATATCCCTTGTGCTATTCAAAACGATGCGAATGCGTGCGCGTTGGCCGAATGGAAATTCGGTGCGGGAAAAGGGACAAAAAACATGATCTTCCTTACTTTTGGTACAGGCATGGGCGCAGGCTTAATTATCAACGGACAATTGTATAGCGGTACGAATGACAATGCCGGTGAAATCGGCCATATCCGACTGTCCGGTTTCGGCCCTGTGGGATATGGAAAAGCCGGCTCGTTCGAAGGTTTTGCCAGTGGAGGAGGTATAGCCCAACTGGCCGGGATGAAGCTTGCGGAAAAATATCAAATGGGTGAAACGGTGGATTGGTGCGCCCGCGAAGAGATCGAATCGGTTTCCGCACAAATCGTTGCAGAAAATGCGCAAAAAGGAGATCCTTTAGCAAAAGAAATCATCTCTATCTCCGCCCAATATCTCGGTCGGGGCTTGTCGGTCCTGATTGATATCCTGAATCCCGAATGTATTGTACTGGGTAGTATCTATGCCCGCAACGAAAACCTGTTCTATCCTGTAGCGGCTGAGGTGATCCGGAAAGAGGCGTTGAGCTTGTCGCATCAGGTATGCCGGATCAAACCGGCCGAATTAGGCGAAAATATCGGTGACTATGCCGCCGTTTCCATTGCATCCAACATGACCAGAAACTAATTAAATTTAATATCATGAATCCAGACACACATGGCACTGCGGCAAAAGGGACTTCGCTACGACACGTTCTTCCTGTTCTTTTCGGTTTTTTCATTATGGGTTTTGTCGATTTGATCGGAACGGCAATAAATTATGTAAAAGCCGACTTCTCACTGAATGATTCGATGGCTAACCTGTTGGCTCTATCCTGTTTCTTTTGGTTTTTGGTACTGTCCATACCGACGGGGTTCCTGATGAACCGGGTAGGGCGGAAAAATACGGTATTGATTAGTTTCCTGTTTACTTTTTCAGGATTGCTGATCCCCTGGATGGTGTATAATTTTACCTTTATCCTGATTGCTTTTGCGTTGATCGGTATAGGCAATACGATTATCCAAGTGGCATTGAATCCATTGGTGTCCAACGTGGTTGCAAAGGAGAAACTGACAGGATCGTTGACGCTGGGGCAGTTTATCAAGGCGCTTTCTTCGTGGTTGGGGCCGAATGTAGCCGCTTGGCTGACCATTACCACGCTTGGCTGGAAATTCGTGTTTCCGGTTTTTGCGCTGGTTTCGTTGCTGGCAGCGGTGTGGTTATGGGCAACCCATATCGACGAAGAGACGGGCGACCGGAAGGAGGTTTCTTTCGCCGCCACCTTTTCTTTGTTGAAGAACAGGAAGATCCTGTTGTTTTTTATCGGTATCCTTGTATTGGTAGGCGTAGATGTAGGATTGAATGCGACGTTGCCCAAATACCTGATGGAAAAATGCGCCGATATTGCAGACGTATCCCAGGCCGACCAGCTGAAGAGTTATTTCTATTTTATCGTCAGGGCTTTGGGTGCATTTCTGGGAGGTATCCTGCTGATGAAGATACCGGAACGGAAATTCTATGCTATCAGCGCTTTGCTGGCGTTGGTAGGCTTGATAGGCTTGCTTATCAGCCATTCGCAGTGGAGCATTCTGGCAAGCGTGGTGGTTATCGCGTTAGGTTATTCCAATCTGTTCGCTATTATATTCTCGCTGGCGTTGAAAGAGTTGCCGGAAAAGGCGAATGAGATTTCGTCGTTGCTGATTGTGGGCGTTTCGGGTGGCGTCATTGCACAGTTGTTGGGCGTTGTCTCCGACACGTTCCACACACAGTGGGCGGCTATCGCCATTCTGGCTGTTATCTGGCTTTATATGATAGGGCTTATCCGGACGATTAATAAAGCATAAAACCATCAGATATGAAACCTATTTCCCGCAGGGATTTTATTCGTCGGTCGGCAACCGGGACAGCGTTCCTTGCCCTCACGCCGGCAAGCAGCCTATTGGCAAATCCAACCGCTGCTTCATGGTCGAAAAAGGCAAAGAAATTCAGTTTTTATATGATCGGTCACGGACATATCGACCCCGTGTGGCTATGGCCCTGGACAGAAGGCGTGTCCGTGGTACACAGTACATTCCGGTCGGCTCTCGACCGGATGAACGAGACACCCGACTTTGTGTTTGCCGCCAGTTCGGCGCAATTTTACCATTGGATATCGTTGAACGATCCCGGCATGTTAGCCGAGATACGCCAGCGGGTAGCTGAAGGACGCTGGAACGTGGTGGGCGGATGGTGGGTAGAGCCGGATATGAATATCCCGTCGGGTGAAGCGATGGCGCGCCAGGGACTGTACGGGCAACTGACCCTTCAGCGCCTTGTCGGACGCCGCGCCACCACTGCATTCAATCCCGATTCGTTCGGACATCCGGGTGCATTACCCCAGATCATCCGGTTACAGGGAATGGAAAATTATGTGTTCATGCGGCCGGAACTTCATGAAAAGACCCTACCGGCCGATCTGTTCTGGTGGGAAGGCATAGACAACTCCCGCGTATTAACCTACCGTATACAAGACGGTTACAATAGCGGCAGCAATGCCGAATCAATAAAAAGCCATCTCGAAGAGATTGTAAAACGAACGAAAAATCATCCGGCAACGGTTTTGATGGGTTTTTATGGCGTTGGCGACCACGGCGGCGGCCCAACCAAAGCCAATATTCAAGGCATCAATAAGCTGAAAGCCGGGAAGGATGCGCCTGCGATCTCTTACGGTAGCGTCGATCGTTATTTTAATGAGATCCGCGCCAATAAGGATTTATCCATACCGGTAGTAAAAGACGACCTTCAGCATCATGCCGTCGGTTGTTACACCGCCGAATGTGACATCAAAAAAAACAACCGGCAAGCTGAGGCCGCATTGGTCACAGCCGAAAAAATAACGGGCATCGGCTCCGTGATCTGGAAAGCGGACTATCCCAAAGAGGCATTCACCGCCGCGTGGCAGAAGCTACTGTTCCTGCAATTCCATGACAGCCTGGCCGGCAGCTCCGTGTCGGTTCACTCCCAAGACGCCCGCGAAGGATACGGCCATATCTTAAACACCGCCCACGAATCCGTCGCGTTAGCCATACAGAAACTCGAATGGCAGATAGCGGCCGAAGACCCGGAATCCCAGTATGTCGTGCTATTCAATCCCCATGCCTGGGAGATTGATGCCCATATCGCCTATGACTTGGACTGGAAACCCTCGCCCTGCGTCATGGATGACCGTGGACGTGTATATCCTGCCCAGTGGACAGCCGCCCAATCGGTGACCGGCCGGAGACGGATTTTATTCACCGTCCCGCTCCCGCCTATGGGATACAGGCAGATACGCGTGATGAAAGGCGACTCTTCCATCCCTTCGGGAAAGGTGGCCGAAGCTGACGAAAACAGGTTGGAAAACGACTATTTCCGTATCACCTTCTCACCAAACGGTACCATCTCTATTTTCGATAAAGAGGCCGGGAAAGAGGTATTTGCCGGCGGAAACAGCGGATGCAAGGGGGTCGTCATCGAAGATACCAGCGACACCTGGAGTCATGGCATTAAATCCTTCTCCAAAGAAATCGGTTCTTTTGGCGGCGCAACCGTCAAGGTGCTGGATAAGGGACCGTTACGGGCTACCGTACGGGTTGTCAGCACATACGGGAAGTCGACATTGACCATCGACTGGTCGCTTTATTCCGGCTCACGCAGGATCGAAGCGGCTGTTTCGCTCGACTGGCACGAACAGCTTAAAATGGTCAAATTCTCTTTCCCCGTCGATGTGGAGGCGCCCGTGCCCACCTATGAAATCCCATATGGACACATCGTACGCGAAGCCAATGGCGACGAAGATCCCGGACAACGATGGATCGACCTGACAGGCAAGCGCGACGGCGGCCTTTACGGGCTTACCGTCGTCAACGATGCCAAATACGGATACAACGTCTTGGGGAACGATATGCGCATCTCCGTCGCCCGCTCCGCTCCATTCGCGCACCACGACCCTGCCAAGTTAAACCCGGAACAGGAATATATCTGGATGGATCAGGGGATACAGACGTTCCGCATGCTGCTGATTCCCCACAAGGATAGCTGGAAAGAGGCTCATATTCCCCGCATCGCCGAAGAATTTATAGCGCCTCCGGCCGTCGTTTACCAGGGGATACACAAAGGAAGTATGCCCGCATCAGGTTCATTTCTTGCGATCGACACGCCCAATGTTGTTGTTTCCGCCATCAAGAAATCCGAAGAAGGAGACGATGTGATCATCCGTCTGGTGGAAACGCTTGGTGAAGAAGTTTCTGCAACGCTTCATTTTCCTTCAGCTGATTTTAGCTGGAAAGGCCGTTTCAAACCAAGCGAAATAAAAACGCTTCGTTTAAATCCCCAAACGGGATTGATCAAAGAGGTCAATGTGTTGGAAGAATAAAGACAGATAAAACGACAGATTAAAAGTTACAGCCATGAAACGACCCCTTTTTCTTTTCATGCTTTGCCTGCTGGTTATTTCTCCAGCCATGGCGCAAGAAAAATTCCAATTTAAATTCAACCCGAACGGTAAATTTAAGATCGTACAATTCACCGACATCCACTGGATACACGGCGAGCCGAGTTGCGAAAAGACGGTCGCAACGATAAAAGCGGTATTGGAAGCGGAAAAACCGGACTTGGCCATTTTGACAGGGGATATCGTATACAGTGTGCCTGCACGGGAACCCTGGACGGATATCCCCCGGATCTTTGAGCAGGCGAAAACGCCTTTCGCCGCCGTTTTAGGTAACCATGACGGGGAATCCAGCACAAAAATCTCACGCTCCGAGATCATGGAGATCCTATGCCGTTCGCCTTACTTTGTCGGCGAAAAAGGGCCGGATGATATCCATGGATGCGGCAACTACGTACTGCCTGTACGGAGTTCGAAGTCCGGTAAGGTATCCGCGCTGCTGTATTGTTTTGATTCCAATGCCTACTCCTCAAGCCCCAAATACGGAACGTATGCTCCCATTTTCTTTGACCAGATCGGGTGGTACAGGGCGCAGAGCGACCACTATACGCAGGGGAACGACGGCAGCCCTTTGCCTTCGCTGGCCTTTTTCCATATCCCCCTGCCGGAATACAACCATGTCATTGGCAAAAAAAATACGGTCGGCTCCAACGGGGAAAAGCCCTGCCCGCCGGATTACAACACGGGACTGTTCGGCTCTTTCATCGACAAACAGGATGTGATGGGCACATTTGTAGGGCATGACCACGACAACGATTATATCGGAATAGACTATTATATTGCGCTGGCTTACGGACGGGTGACAGGATCGGAAGCGTACGGAAGACCGGAACGGGGAGGACGGGTAATCGAACTCTATGAGGATGAGTTTGTTTTTGATACATGGATACGAACACCCAAAGGGATAGAGCTGACATTCCATTATCCGACGGGCATCTCGTCCGTCGATGAAGAAACGATGACTTACCTGCCGGCAAAAAAAGGGAATCCCCGTAAACAGGGCGTGAGCTATACATATTATGAGGGTGCATTCAAATCGGTTAAGGATATCGCTTCTACTAAGGAAACCGGAAAGGGAAGCATGGATTATTTCTCCGTACACGATGCGCCGTCGGAGGATCATTTTGCATACGAGTTCCGGACATGGATCAAGATACCTGAAAAGGGGGTCTATAATTTCTATCTCATTTCCGATGACGGCTCGCAGCTGTATCTCGACGACACCCTTGTCGTTGACCAGGACTGGTCGCACATCACGCGCATAGACGGAAAAGTCGCGCTCGAAGCAGGATTCCATGAGCTGAAAGTCCTTTTCTACGACGATACGTGGGGACAATACCTGGAAGTGGGATATTCGAGTAAGAAAATCCGTGACCAGATACTCCCCGAAGAGATCTTGTTCATCCCCGATCAAATAAATAACAAATAATATCTACGATTATGAAAAATGTATGGATCATCACCGCTTGTATTCTCCTGGCAGGCTGTTGCCGGGAGGATCATCCATTTCCCGCAGGCATACAACATGTGGTTGTCATCGGGATAGACGGAATGAGCAGTCAAGGCTTCATAGAAGCAAAAACGCCTTGTATGGACAGTTTGATGCGGAACGGGGCGTATAGCTATACGGTACGCTGTGTCTTGCCGACGGTCAGTAAGCCGAACTGGAACGCCATGTTGTGCGGCGCAGGGCCTGATATTACAGGCGTCACCTCCAACGGTTGGTACAGGGATCTCCAGGTATTTCCGCCTGTGGTGATGACAGGGAACCACTCCTTCCCCACTATTTTCGATATTGTCCGCGAACAAAAGCCTGCTGCGGAACTTGGATCGTTGTACCAATGGGGTGATTTCGGGAGCATGCTGGACGAAGATGTCATGAATTTGTCGGAAACATACCCGACAGCCCTGGAAACGGCGGAAAAGACGGCAGCATATATTCTGGAAAAGAGGCCGGATTTCGTATTCATACAATTGGATGAAGTAGACGGGTACGGACATAGCGACGGACACATGTCGTCCGGTTACCTCAAAGGGATAGAAGAAGCGGATATGCAGGTTCGAATCATCGTGGATGCTGTCAGGGATGCAGGGATCGCCGAATCCACGCTGATTATGATTGTCTCCGACCATGGCGGCATTTTCCACAAACACGGGGACAATACCTACGAAGAATTGACAACGCCCATCATCTTCTCCGGCAAAGGAATCAAAAAGGATTATGCCATCCGCCAGCAAATATACAGATACGACGTAGCCGCCGATGTCGCATTTGCCCTTGGATTACAAGCTCCTCAACAATGGATAGGACGCCCTACGCTGCCGGCTTACGAAGGATTCGATGAACCGACCAACCTGTGGCAAGGGGTCGAACTCCTTCCGCCTCCCGTATTCCATACGGAAACATATAATCCGCCGCATGGCGGGGTATCTGTCGACAGGCCGGCGGAAGTGAAAATAAAGAAACCGGCAGGCGTAGACGGCGTGATCCGCTATACCGTCGACGAATCAGTACCCACACGGGAATCGGCTCTTTACGAGGGTGCGTTTACGGTAGAGAAATCGACCGTCATCCGCGCTAAACTATTCGGCGAAAAGGGTGAAAGCCCCGTAGTCACCGCCGAATACAAGGTAGAAAACAGCAAAACGAAATGATATCATAGACAACCCATTAAAACAATCATTGCTGTTCTGTTTATCCATTTATCCATGCCACATTCGTAATGTCAAAAAAACTTGGCTCTATAACGTTTTGTGTGGGTACAGGAAAGTCCCCGCATGGGGACGGGATGTGCATAACCGGATGTGGAGCCGAAGGCGCAACTTCCGGATAACCAAGCATCTACATCGCGCCAAGTCCCTATCGGGACTAAGTTAAACGATAGAAATTCAGGTTAATTCTTTTTTTGAGGTGCTATGAAAAATACCGACCTTTGCAGCAGATCATATAAAACGAGATAATATGGGTAGGAAAAAGATAGCAAAGCCAAGTGCGGAAAATTTGTTGGAG
>JAISQD010000127.1 GCA_031274415.1 Tannerellaceae bacterium
AAAATAGATCTTTTTCCATACATTATTTACCATATCATTTTATTGATTTAAGTTTTTAACAAATACACATCTCAAAAATATACGCCGGAAAACAATGGGTTTCCGGTATACTGTTTTCATTTTAGTTAACAAATTCAGTCATAAGCAGCATCTTTTAATGTTCATTTTCAGTCCAATTGCATGAGTTCTAATAGAACTATGGTAAAATGCCTAAAGAAATACTGTGTATTTATTTGAAGGATAGAGTATTAAAAAAAAAGTGAATAATCAAAGAAAATGGACTGGGCTTAGGTACTTCCCTTTGTGGAAGCAGGCTGTATTCTCATAGTTCTATTAGAACTATGTAAAGCAAAAGCAAAATAAATCAAATCACAACTGGGGCAAATATATACAATAATTTGTTGTTTTCGACAATTTTATCTCTTTTTCTTTATAAATGTTTCGGAGAAGAACACTTCCCTGCGCGGTATGACGGTCTTGTTTCCGGAGAATGTCACATCCTTTTCGAGGCGGATATCTGTGGATGATGCGCCCACCAGAATCCGGTATTTTCCCGGCTCCATGACCCAACTCTTTTCGGAATAAGAGGCCAGTTGCTGGGGCGAGAGTTGGAAATGTATCCGTTTTGATTCGCCCGGATGCAGTTCTACACGGGTAAAGCCTTTCAGTTGAACGGGTTTTCCCTTTTCCGGCAGGTTTTCGGGGGCTATGTATAGTTGTACGATTTCCGTTCCTGCGCGTTCCCCCGTATTGGTGACGGAAAGTGAGATGTCGAGCCATTGGTCTTGCATCGTCGCCCGATCATTGACGGTCAGGCTGTCGTAACGGTATGCCGTATAGGACAATCCGTATCCGAAGGGATAAAGCGGGTTGTTATCGGTTGTGTTATATCCGTAGTTGTAGCAATGCGGGGTATGCGATTCGTCTTTAGGGTAGGTCATACAGAGCTTTCCGGATGGATTGACCCGGCCTGTGAGGATGTCCGCTACGGCGTTTCCGCCCTCTTCTCCAGGATACCAGGCGTGAAGGATGGCGGCGCAATGCGGTTCAAAGTCGGTGATATAGAGCGGACGCCCGCCGAAAATGATCAGGATCACCGGTTTGCCGGTATCCAGCATTTTACGGACGAACGCTTCCTGTTCTTCCGGCAGGCGGATCGTGTTGCGGTTGCGCCCTTCGCCCGATAGAAAGACATTTTCGCCCATGGCGGCAATGACGAGGTCGCTTTCCGAAGCGATGCGGATCGCCCGTTTTTCGTCAGGAACCGGCAGGCCTTTTATCTCTTTCGCCGTTGCCTTTTCAAGAATGGGATCTCCACCGACGGCGTTGATTTGGATTTCAGACAGTTTATTCCATACGCAACCACGTTCGTGTTCCAACGCGACGCCTTCCGGCAGCCTGTTTCTGAGTCCTTCGTGGAGGGTGACCAAGTGCGGGTTTTCCAGATCAACCGGCGTATTGAAAAAGAAGGCGCTCATCGACTGGTAGGTATAGTCGCCAAGCAGGGATTGGACGGCTCCGGCATTCGGGCCTACCAACGCTATTTTTTGAATCTCTTCTTTCAGGGGGAGTATGCCGTTGTTTTTCAGCAAGACAACGGATTGGGCAGCCAGTTGGTAGGCGGCTTCGCGGTGTGCTGGCGGATCAAAGTCAAGCTTCTCCTCCGTTGAAAGCTGAGGATTTTCGTCAAATAATCCCATGCTTACTTTCAACGTTAAGGCTCTCCGGACAGAGGCGTTGAAGCGTTCTTCGGTCACCAATCCTTCGGCCAAAGCCTCTTTCAGAAAGAGAAAGTGGTTGGGCATCGGCAGTTCGATGTCGGTGCCGGCATTCATAGCCTGCACGGCGGCGGCTTTCCCTTCTCCCAACGCGTTCATCGCACCGTAATCGGAGACGACCACGCCGTCGAAACCGATGTAGTCGCGAAGTATATCGGTCAGCAATTCCTCGCTTCCCGTGCAGTACGTATCGTTGTATTGGTGATATCCGGGCATAACGGCTTTCACGCCGCCCAGACGTATAACGGCCTCAAAAGGCATCAATGTTTCCTCGAAAAATTCTTTTTCTTCATACATGCCGGCATACCCTGCATAATGTTTGGCCGTAGCTGCAACGCCACGGGTGAATCCCTCGCGCTGCAACCCGTTGACGAACGCCAACCCCAGGCGGGCGGTCAGGTAACCGTCTTCTCCAAAGCCCTCTTCCATACGTTCAAAATAGGGTGTTTTACACACGTCGAGCATCGGGGAAAGGGCTTGGGTGCAGCCGGCGCTACGCATGGTCTGCGCAGTCAGAGCCGCCTTTTCCTCTATCAGTGCAGGATTCCAACTGCAAGCCGTACCGATATGTTGCGGGAAGGTCGTCGCTGCCAGCGAAGTAAAGCCGGTGATACATTCCTCGTGAAAAATAACCGGAATGCGGGAGGGCGTTTCGGTCAGCGTAAATTGCCGGACGCCGTTCACAAAATCCCGTAAATCCTCCGGCATCAGCCCCATAGACGAGGCATATTGGCTGACATGCCCGATACCGTAAGGGATCTTCTCGCGGCATTTTTCGATCGAAAACTTCCTGTTTTCATCAAGGAGTTCCGAAGGGCGGATGCCGCACAGTTGAGCAATTTTTTCGTCCAACGTCATGTTTGCCATCAACAAATCGACTTTTGACTGCGTCTGTTTATCCACGTTGTTTTCAGAACAGGAAAGCGTCATAGCCATCATCAAACAAAAGAACAGTTGACGATGAAATTGTCTGTGTTTCATCAGTATCAGGTATTAAGTTTATTTTTGTCGTTGATCTACTATACTGGCTACGGCGGCATCACCGGTTACGTTGACGGCGGTGCGCAGCATGTCGAGGGGACGGTCGATGCCGATAATCAACGCCAGTCCTTCGGCGGGAATACCGACCGAAGTCAGCACCATGGCCAGTATGACGTATGTACCGCCCGGTATACCCGGCGTCCCGATGGAAGAAAGGATAGTCATGAACAAGATCGTCAGTATTTGCGAGAGCGTCAGGTCGATGCCCAATACCTGCGCAATAAAGAGGATAGCGATAGCCTGATAGCACGATGTGCCGTCCATATTGACGGTAACGCCTATCGGCAAAACAAAAGAGGAAACCTCCTTTGATACCTTCAGCTCACTTTCCACTACTTTCATAGTGACCGGCAGGGTGACAGCGCTACTACTGGTCGTAAAGGCAAAAAGCTGTACCGGATATATCGCACGGAGAAAGTCTTTTACACGTATCTTTCCCCCGAACAGCCAAATCATCAGCGGATAAAAGAGAAACATAATGACAAACATGGCAACGGCAACCGTCACAGCATACAACCCCAAGGCGCTGAATATGCTTCCGTCTCCCTTGAAATCGGTGACAAGGCCGGCCATAAGTGCGGTCACCCCCATGGGAGCGAGCCGGATAATGAAGTCTACCATTTTCAGGATAACATCGTTTAACCCGTCAAAAAAGTCAATGACCGGTTTTGCCTTTTCCTGCGAGATCAGTAAAATGGCAACGGCAAAAAGGATCGCAAAGAAAATAACCTGTAACATATTTGAATTATTCCCGGCGGCATGTATGATATTGCCTGGTACGATATCGTTCAGGAAACTCAAAGGCCCCTTTCCCTGTACCTGTTCGGCAGCCAACGCCTTTTCCGCTATGACGTTTTGATAGGTTTCCTGCAGACCGGCGGCAATATCCTTGTTTACCAGGTCACCGGGATGGACTACCAGTCCCGCCCCGACACCAAAAGAAACGGCTATGGCAGTGGTACATAAATAAATGAGTAATGTCTTTGTTCCCAGTTTGGAGAATTTACTGATGTCTTTCAATCCGACAACTCCCTTCACTAATGTAACAAAAATCAGAGGAATGGCAATCAATTGCAGCATACGGATAAACAACTGTCCCCAGGGCATGATCCAATGGCTGACGAATGTTTCGACATGTAGAAGCAATGCGATTATTCCAATTATAATTCCCGCAGCCATTCCCAGAAGAATCTGCAGGTACAAAGGGATAGTGGGACGTCTCTTTCTATTATTCATAAATAAGTATTGTTTTTCATTTTCGTCACAAAGATAGTATTTATTCTTTTCGCCGGGTCATGGAATAGGCTCTTTTTGGAAATATGAAAATAAGTATTGTCGCTCCTACGGCCAATAAAAATACGGTACTGACCGTCACGATGGCATTTGAGAACATCTCCTGCATATAGTGTTCTGCAAAAGTGGATTCATGCAAATGTTGCATGAACATCACCAAATCAAAAATCGTCCTGTACGCATACATGCCCGGAATCATGGGCAGTAATGCGGGAATATACAATACCGTCACGGGACAATAGGATAATTTCCCGAACCACATGGCCAGTATGCCTATAGCCAATGAGGCAAAGAAAGAGGCAGTCGCTATATCCAAATGGAGGTAATTCATCATGCAGAAACGTGTGACATGGCCGACTGCCGCTAAAATGGCGATGTACTTAAACGCCCGCCGGGGAGGATATGAGATAGCGCCGAAACCTATTCCGGCTACGGCTGCCAGAGAGCCATCCACGAGTATATCCCTCAGTATCATAATAAACTGTTTTTAAACAACAACATAGGAAAGGACAAACCGACGGCAATACAGATAATCAACAGAAAAGCCTGTATCAGACGGGAACATCCCGTCAGGGTATGTCCTTCAATGATATCAATCACTCCATTGATCAGCGGAACGCCGGGTATTAAATAGAGGACGCTTGTCGCGATGGCTATTTCTGCCGTACTGTCGAATAACAGCGTGGCGGATGCGCACATGGAAGCAAAAAAGGCCGAAACGGTAAAGACGATAAAATGATTGATTCCCCTGCGCTGCATCTGTTGCCGGATAAAAAAGCCGGTGAGCGTAGCCAGAAACACAATCCCTACGGAGATCCAATCGCCGTTGAACAAACGGCAAAAAGAGGCATTTGCCAACCCTGTCAACAGTAAGATCAGGGAGGAAGGCATTTTGGGTTTCGCTTTGATTTGATTGTATTTTTCCCACAAGATAGCTAACGGCAACCGTTTATCGTATGCTTCCCAACTCAAAGAGCTGAGTTCGGAATTGTATTCAAAACTGATCGGTAAAACGGGTATGTCAACCACCTCGGTATACACGTCTGCCCCTTGCGTATCATGGACGGTCAGGACGATACTTTTGTGAAAAGCGGTCATTTGCACGGTTACACCGAAGGACTCTCCTATTCGTTTTGAATTACGTATTACCCGCGAAGTGTGTACCCCAGAGCCTAAAAGGCATCCGGCATATTCTGCTATAAAAGCGGCAATTTCTTTCATCTTCCCTTATATCCTTACTTGTCCGTTTCCTTCAATGATGTATTTATAGGTCGTCAGTTCGGGTAACGCCATGGGGCCGCGGGCATGCAGCTTTTGCGTACTGATGCCTATCTCGGCCCCCATGCCGAATTGGGCGCCGTCGGTGAAAGCCGTCGATACGTTCGCATAAACGCAGGCGGCATCTACCTGCTGTTCAAACAGGCGGATCGCTTCGGCTGATTCGCTGATGATGCATTCGCTGTGTTTTGAGCCATAGATAGCGATATGTTCGCATGCTTCGCCTATGGAAGATACCGTCCGTATACTCATCTTATAATCCAAAAACTCCGTCCCGAAACTATCCGCCTCCGCCTGCCGGAGCAACCCTGCCGGATACTCTCCCGACAAGGCATCGTAAGACAGCGGGTCGGCATAGATCACGACCCGGCTACCGGCCAGTTTCCGGCAGATAAAAGGCAGGTCATGCAGTCTCTCCCTGTGGATGATCAGGCAATCCAAGGCGTTGCACACGCTTACCCGGCGGGTTTTCGCATTATTGACGATGGCTTGCCCTTTTTCCTTATCGCCGTCTTTATCAAAATAGGTATGGCAAATACCCGCGCCGGTTTCGATCACAGGTATGCGTGCGTGTTCGCGTACAAAATTAATCAACGAACGGCTGCCCCGCGGTATCACCAGATCGACGATCCCGGCAGCCTGCAACAATTCTCCCGTAGCTTCGCGCCCGGCAGGAAGCAGGCAACATACGGCCGGGTCAATGCCATACGCCGCCAATGCCGTATGGATAATCTTCACGAGGGCCTTATTGGAGCAGGCGGCATCCGATCCCCCTTTCAAAACACAGGCATTCCCGCTTTTCATACAAAGCGAGAACACATCAAGCATCACGCCCGGCCGCGCCTCATAGATAATACCGATCACCCCGAAAGGTACGCTCACCCTCTTTATCCTCATCCCGTTAGGCCGTACCGTTTCACTCCATACCTTGCCCAGAGGGGAAGGAAGGGATGCGACATTTCTCATATCGCCGGCCATCCCCTGTAACCGCTCTTCGGTCAGTTTCAGGCGGTCGTATGCCGGATTTTCCCTGTCCATACGGGAGAGGTCCTTTTCGTTTTCGGCCAGTACAGCCGGCAGGTTCTCCAACAAGACATCCGCCGTATCCCTCAGCAGGCGGCTGATTGTCTCGTCGTCCAACCCCGCCAACGTATGCGAGGCTGCCTGTGTGTGTAATAAAATAGTTCGTATATCCATTTTCTTTTTCAGTCCAAATAAAGATAATCATAGTGGATCAATGGTTTCATATCGCGCCGGCCGATCCATGCCGACGCCTCTTTACTCGCATACCCGGCGCATCCGACCCCGATCTGCTTCCCTTTTTCGTCAAAAATCTTCACGATATCATCCTTCTCAAAATCGCCTGTGATCCGGGTCACGCCCACCAACAGGATACTGGTTGCCTTAGGGCACAGTAATGCGTCTGCCGCCCCTTTGTTGATGTGTACCTCTCCTTTTGCAAAGCCGTCCGAATGGGCGATCCATTTCTTTATGCTGCTAACCGGTTTGGCCGACGGCTTAAAGCGGGTACAGACGACGTCGCTCTTTTCCCGTAACAGCTCAGGCAGGATATTCTCCCTCTTCCCGTTGGCAATCACGACGGCGATACCCTCATCCGCCACTTTTTGTGCAATACGGCATTTGGTCAGCATCCCTCCCCGCCCGAACGACGAGCGGGACGCCTGTACATGATCCATGAACCCCTCTATCCCCTTTTCTATTTCGCGGATCACAAAAGCCTCCGGATCAGCCGGATCACCGTTGTAAACGCCATCTACGTTACTCAATATAATCAACGCATCCATCCCCATCATGGCGGCGATCAGGCCGGACAGCTCATCGTTGTCGGTAAACATCAGCTCCGTCACCGAAATCGTATCATTCTCATTCACCACCGGGATCACCCTGTTTTCCAGCATCACTTCCATGCAGCGCTTCTGATTCAGGTAATGTGTCCGGCTGCCGAAATTTTCCTTCGTTGTGAGCACCTGTCCGCAGGTGATCCCATGTTCACGAAACAATTCGTAATAGCGGTTAATCAGTTTCGCCTGCCCTACGGCGGAATATAGCTGGCGGGCGGATACGGGATCCAGCCGCTTTTTTACCTTAATTTCACTACGTCCCGAAGCGACTGCTCCAGACGAAATCAGTACGATCTCCACCCCCTTTTTATGCAATTCCGCCACCTGGTCTACCAAGGCGGACATGCGGGTAACGTCCAGCGTCCCGTCCGCACGCGCCAGCACATTGCTCCCGATCTTTACCGCTATTTTCTTATACCGGTACATCTTATTTATCTTTATCCCGTATTTCGACCCGGCGTATTTTCCCGCTGATCGTTTTCGGCAGCTCTTCTACAAATTCTATGATACGGGGATATTTATAGGGAGCGGTCACCTTTTTTACGTGATCCTGAATCTCCTTTACCAAGGCCTCCCCTTCCCTCTCCTTGTAGTCTTTCGCCAAGACAACGGTGGCTTTCACCACCTGTCCGCGCACGTCGTCGGGGACGCCGGTAATGGCACATTCAACGACCGCCGGGTGGGTCATCAGGGCGCTTTCTACCTCGAAAGGCCCGATACGGTAGCCCGAACTCTTGATGACGTCGTCTGTCCGCCCGACAAACCACAGATAGCCGTCTTCGTCACGCCAGGCGACGTCGCCCGTATAATAGACGCCGTCGTGCCAGACTTCGTCGGTCAGCTTGGCGTCGCGGTAATATTCTTTGAAAAGCCCCAGCGGCTTTCCGCGATCCGTCCGTATGACAATCTCTCCCTGTTCGCCATCTTCGGCTAACGAACCGTCGGCACGCAACAGGGTGACGTCATACCCCGGATTGGGCACCCCCATCGAACCGGGTTTCGGCTCCATCCATGGAAATGTCGCCACCGAGAGGGTAGTCTCCGTCTGCCCGAAACCCTCCATCAGCCGGATACCCGTCAGCTTAAAAAACGACTCATAGACAGCCGGGTTCAACGCCTCGCCGGCAATCGTGCAATAACGGAGCGAGGAGAGATCGTACCGGCTCAGGTCTTCACGGATAAGGAAACGGAAAATCGTAGGAGGGGCGCACAGGGAAGTGATCCGGTAATCCTGTATGATCCGCAGCATATCGGCGGGCGTAAACTTCTCGTGGTCATAGACAAACACCGTAGCGCCGGCGATCCATTGGCCATAGAGTTTCCCCCATACGGCTTTTCCCCATCCGGTATCGGCGATGGTCAGGTGCAGGCTCTCTCCGTGCAGGTTATGCCAATAGCTTCCCGTCACGATATGCCCCAGGGGATAAGTAAAGTCATGGGCGACCATTTTGGGGTTGCCCGTTGTCCCGGAGGTAAAATACATCAGGGATATATCTTCGTTATCGTTGGGATGGGCGGGCTTCAGGAAAGGAGCGGCGCCGGCGATACCTTTATGGAAATCGTCGAACTCAGGTGAGACAACAGGGCCGGTAGATACCAGCTTCCGTACGGAAGGCGATTCCGGCATCGCCTCTGAGACATGTTTGACAATAAGCTCTTCACCGGCGCAAACGATCATCTTGATATCCGCCGCATTGTTGCGGTAGACGATATCTTTCTTTGTCAACAAATGGGTTGCGGGGATGACCACCGCTCCCAGCTTATGCAAAGCGATCACACAAAACCAGAACTCATACCGGCGTTTGAGTATCAACATCACCATGTCGCCCCGCCCGATACCTAAGGATTGAAAGTAAGAAGCGGTCTGATCGGAATATTTTTTCATATCGGCAAAAGTGAAATCAATATGCTCACCCTTGTCCGACGTCCAACATAAAGCCCTCTTTCCAGGCTCTTTTTCCGCCCATGCATCGACGACGTCATAGGCGAAATTAAAGTTTTCAGGAACATGTACCCTAAAATTCTTTCTGAAATCATCTTGTGATTCAAAGGTTGTTTGCGTGACAAATTTTTCTAACATATCGCTTGTCAATTACCGGTGATTAATGATATGATTACAGCCAGAAAACAGACTTTTTCGCCATCCAAAGCCTTCATGCCATGGGGTAGCCCGGAATCGAAATAGATACTGTCGCCCTCTTCCAAAATGAGATCTTTTCCGTTGATCCTGAGCAGCAGGCGTCCCTGTAAAATCAAGTTATACTCCTGTCCCGGATGCACATTGAGGTAGACGGGGTCATCGTCCGGCTTGGGATGGACAGTCACCAGAAAGGGATCGGCCTTACGACAGGCAAAACCGGCCGCAAGCGACTGGTATTTATAGGCTTTCGTCCGTTCCACAGCGATACCCTTCCCTTTCCGTGTAACGAAATAACTGTTCATCTTCGGTTCATCGCCCGACATCAACGCCGTAAGTTCCACACCATACGCCTGTGATATCCTGAGCAATACGCTTACAGGAATATCTACCGTGCCGCTTTCCAGCTCCAGGTATTCTTCCGTGGAGAGAAGACACGCTCCCGCCACCTCTTGCGCACGTATACCCAAAGCGTCCCTCAAACCGGCCAACCGTTCCGCTATCTGTTTTATCTGTTCGTTCATATGTCGCAAATTTAATATGAAGCTCCAAAGATAGAATTTTTTTCCGACTTTATATTAAATTTGAGATGGCATACATGGGATATATGTCGATGTTTTCGTATTGTCCGAAATTCTCCAACGAGGTGCGTATGCCTTTTTTTATCTTCTTCTCTTCCATGAAGATACGCAGACTTTGCATAGCGCCTTGCGTTCCGGCTTTCACTTCTATGGGAACAATCTGTTCGCCCTGTTGAATCAGGAAATCTATCTGGGCGCTGCTTTGTTTCTTCTCCCTGACCCAACAGTAGAGTTGCATGGGTTCATAGCATGACGCCCCCTTCAGTAACTCCAAACCCACAAAATACGTTGGAATAATCCGGTATCTTGTCGATATTTCTATGGTAATATAAATCTGTCATTGCAATATGCTGTTTATCAATGTTCGTAATGAAAAGTCAGGGCAAAAAACCCTTGAAAAC
>JAISQD010000147.1 GCA_031274415.1 Tannerellaceae bacterium
AGCCTTAACAAAATGTTTTCAAACACTAATATGAAAATAAATGACCTGATAATGAAATAAAAATTGCTCCAAAATCCCATCCAATTCCAAACTGACAAAAAGATAGCGAATCACCCATATACAACTTAAAAAAGCCTAAATTCCCCCGTTTTCATGAAGTATATGTAGCATTTGTCCACGATTTCTCCATTTTCACTGACAAAGTGAATTTCCTTAACCCCCATTTTCAGGCCATAGAATCGACCAGCTCGGACAGCGGTACGATACAGCCGCGTTTCAGAGGGGTTAAACTATCATTTTGTTATTTCGCCACCATCCGCAAAAAAAACGTTAAAACTATCAAAACGTCAAAAGGCCCTTAATCAAATACAGAAACAAATGATGTTGATAGATATACATATTTGCCGCTTATTTTACGGCAAATGTGTGCTCTTTTTCCCGCATGACCAAATTTTATTCCCATCATAAAAAACTGTGTAGTATATAATACCTATCTTTGTAGGCTTAAAAAGAAAAGGATTATGTATTCAGGCCTGAGCAAAGAGGATATCATCCGTCACCTTTCAACCGAACCTTTCCATACGGTTTCGGATGTGGCTGACCGGTTGCATGTGGACGTCTATGTCATTGGTGGGTATGTCAGGGATCTTTTCCTGAACCGTCCATCAAAAGATATTGATATTGTGGTGGTAGGAAGCGGTATCGAACTGGCTAAAGCGGTGGCGAAAAAGATGGGGGAAAAGTCCTCTCTCTCCGTGTTTAAGAATTTCGGGACGGCGCAGGTGAAGTCCGGCGGATGGGAGCTGGAGTTTGTCGGTGCACGGAAAGAGTCGTATACCCGCGACAGCCGGAAGCCGATCGTCGAAGACGGCACGCTGGAAGATGACTGTAACCGCCGGGATTTTACGATCAACGCGATGGCGTTGTGCCTGAACAAATCCGACTACGGCCGCCTGTCGGATCCCTTTGACGGGCTTCGCGATCTGGCGAACCTGACCATCCGGACGCCGCTCGAGCCGGACGTGACCTTTAGCGACGATCCGTTGCGCATGATGCGGGCCGCCCGTTTTGCCAGCCAGCTGGGGTTCTATCTTGACCCCGATACGTTTGATGCCATCGTGCGTAATAAAGAGCGCATCGGGATTATCTCGAAAGAGCGCATCGTCGATGAACTGAACAAGATCATTCTCTCTTCGAGGCCTTCCATCGGTTTCGACCTGCTGGACAAGTCCGGCCTGCTCCCGCTCATCTTCCCCGAGCTGAGCGCATTAAAGGGCACGGAGACGAAGGAGGGGATCGGACATAAGGATAACTTTTCGCATACCTTGATGGTGTTGGATCGTTTAAGCCGGCACAGCGATAACCTGTGGCTTCGCTGGAGCGCGTTGTTTCACGATATCGCCAAGCCGGTCACGAAGCGATGGGACAGTCGTTTGGGATGGACATTCCATAACCACAACTTTGTCGGGGAACGTATGATACCGGCTATTTTCCGGAAGATGAAGCTTCCGGCGAACGACCGGATGAGGTATGTCCAGAAGATGGTCACCCTGCACATGCGCCCTATTGTACTGGCCGACGACGAGGTGACGGATTCCGCTATCCGCCGCTTGCTTTTTGATGCGGGTGACGATATCGACGACCTGATGCTGCTTTGCGAAGCGGACATTACGAGTAAGAATCCCGACAAAGTGCGCCGTTACCTGAATAATTTCCGCCTGGTACGTGAGAAGCTGGCGGAGATCGAGGAGAAGGACAGGGTACGGAATTTCCAGCCGCCGGTTTCGGGCGAAGAGATCATGACGACCTTCGGCCTGCCGCCTTCCAAGCCTGTCGGCCTGATCAAAGAGAAGATCAAGAATGCTATTCTGGATGGCGTCATCCCCAACGAATATGGGGCAGCCCGCCAATACATGCTGCAACAGGCGGAGGAGATAGGGTTGATGCCTGTCTAAGCGTTCAGCCGCTCCACGCTTTTCACCCCCTTGACCGATTTTATCTTGCCGGTAAGCAGCCCCAAGGCATGAATATCTTTTACCAATACAGCGAAAAGCCCCTGGAAGAACCCGTCTACCGAATCGATATGGAGGGAGCGGAGGGTGACGCCGTTCTCTTTACTGATGACCGACGTGATGTTGCTCACAATGGTAATATTATCCCGCCCGATGACCCGCAGGTTGACCACATACCCGTTATCTCCCTTTCCGCTCCAGCGCGCCTGTATAATCCGGTAGCCGAAACGGCTGAACATCCCCTGCGCATTGGGGCAGTCCATGCGATGGATCTTGATCCCCTGCGTCGATACAAACCCGAAGACGCTGTCTCCATAGATCGGGTTGCAACATTTGGCTAACTTATATTCGATCCCTGTCAGGTTCTTGTCGATCACGAGTACATCCTGATGCGTGGCAATCTCTTCCGCTTCGGTTGTCGTTACAAAATCCCCTGCGCTCCTGACGTCGGTACGTTCATTCGTTTCTTTCTCTTTTCTCTCCAGTTCCAGGTAATCGTCGATGACCTGGTTGGCATCCAGCCGCTCTTCGGATATGTCGAGGTAGAAATCGGTTAATGTCTTGTATCCCTTCTTTTTGATATACCGCATCAGGAGTCCTTCGTCCACGTCGATCTTCCTGTTTTTAAAGCGGCGTTGCAGCAACTCTTTTGCAAATTCGGCCGTCTTGGCCGCCTCTTCCCGCAGCGCCTGCTTGATCTTCATGCGTGCCTTCGAGGTGGTGACAAAGCTTAGCCAGTCGCGTTTCGGCGATTGGGAGGGGGAGGTGATGATGGTCACCGTATCGCCGTTGTTCAAGACATGTTTGATTGGCACATTTTTATTATTCACTTTGGCCGATACGCATTTACTTCCCAATCCGGTATGGATAGCAAACGCAAAATCGAGTATGGTGGCGCCTTTCGGCAGTTGGATAAGCTCTCCGACAGGCGTAAAGACATAGATCTCGTCTTTATAGAGATCCATTTTAAAATCCTTCATGAGGTCGAGTGGATTGGCTTCTTTCGATTCCAGCGCCAAACGGACATGATGGAGAAATTCGTCCAACCCGGTTTCCTCTTTCACGCCTTTGTATTTCCAGTGCGCCGCCAATCCCCGTTCGGCGATTTCGTCCATGCGCCCGGTGCGGATCTGTACCTCTACCCAGCGGTTGCGGGGTCCCATAACGGTGACATGCAGGCTTTCATACCCATTGCTTTTGGGGATGGATATCCAGTCTTTCATCCGTTTGGGATTGGGCTGGTACATATCGGTGACAATGGAATAGACTTGCCAGCACTCTAAGCGTTCTTTCTCCGGCGGCGTATCCAGAACGATACGGATAGCAAAAAGGTCGTATATGTTTTCGAACTCGATTTGCTGTTTCTTCAATTTGTTGTTGATTGAATAAATGGATTTTGTCCGTCCCTTGATATCGAAGGTGAAACCGGCCTCCTCCAGCTTCTTTTTGACGGGGGCGATAAATTCGGCGATATAGGCGTCGCGCGAACGTTTGGTTTCGTTCAGTTTCTGTTTGATAAAGTCGAACTGTGCCGGATCGGTATATTTCAACGACAGGTCTTCCAGCTCTCCCTTTATCTTGTAAAGCCCCAGCCGGTGGGCTAATGGCGCATACAGGTAGGAGGCCTCCATCGCCAGGCGGAGACGGTCGTTCTCCTCTTTCAGCTGTTTACCCATACGCATGATACAGAGGCGGTCGGCAATCATCAGGAGGATGACCCGTACATCTTCGGCAAAGGAGAAGAGCAGGCGGTGGAAGTTCTCGGAGTCGATGGCCGTATTCCGCGCATACAAATCGGAAGTCCTTAACAGGCGGCTGATCATCAGAACGACATCTTCACCGAATGTTTTCCTGACCTCCTCCAGCGAAATGAGCTTCTTCCACACCGGACGGTACAGGAGAATGGCAATGACCGGAGTCCGCTTCAGGCTGATCTCACAAACGGCGATTAACGCCGTATCAATGTTCCGTATAAGCCCGTTGATCCCGTTCTTGTCTCTTCCGTAACAATCCGGTAAAACAACCTGTTGCATCAACTTGCGCATTTTCCGTATGTCCTCTTTTTCCAGGGAAGAGTACAAGTGGGTCAAAAGCTGTTTGTATTTGGCGAAAAACAAACTCTTTTCTTCTGCCGTAAAGAATGATTCTGTATGCATAGCCGTTTGATTTAAACCTTCTTCATTGCGTATCAGGTATGAAATAGATGGTAAAAGTATCTTTTTTTGTTGAAACTCCGGTGAAAATCTAATGGTATTTTATACATTTGTCGGAAGTGGAAGCTAAAAACGGATTGAAAGAATGTATTTATGAATGAAAAAACAATATCATGTTAAGTGCAAACGACCTGAATCAATTGACTCTTAGAGGAATCAGCGAAAAAGAGATCGAAGAACAGTTGGCCTGTTTCGAGAAAGGGTTTCCTTTTCTCGACATAACAGCTCCGGCTTCGGCCGGGAAAGGGATTACAGTTATCCCGCAGGAAAAACAGATTGATTACGTAACAGCTTGGGATAGATACCGGAAAGAGAAGAAGCGGGTGTTCAAGTTTGTACCTGCTTCGGGCGCGGCGAGCCGTATGTTTATGGAATTATACGCCTTTCTCTCTGCCGGTTATGAAGCGCCGGTCACCGGTTATGAACAGGCGTTCTTTGAGGGGATCGGGAAATTTGCCTTTTACGACCGGTTGAACGATGTTTGCCTGAAAAACGAGGGGGCAGATATTCCGGCATTGTTGGCTACGGGGAAATATAAAGCCATTGTCGCTAACCTCCTTGAGGAGAAAGGACTTAATTACGGGCGATACCCCAAGGGGATGATCCTTTTCCACGCATATCCCCAAAGGCCGCGTTCGGCTATTGAAGAGCATTTGGCAGAGGGCGCGATGTATACCAAAAACAACTGCGGGGAGGTTTTTCTCCATTTTACCGTACCGGCGGAACAAGATGCGTCGTTCAAGAAGTTTGTAGCCCGTCACCAACGGTTGATCGATGAGAAATTTTCTGTCCTTTATACCATCTCGTACAGCGTGCAAAAACCTTGTACGGACAGGATTGCGGTGGATATGGAGAATCAACCGTTCAGGGATGAAAAGGGAGAGTTACTTTTCCGCCCCGGAGGACACGGCGCGTTGATAGAAAACCTGAACGACCTCGATGCAGACGTGGTTTTCATCAAGAATATCGACAATGTCGCTCCCGACAGCCTTAAATATTCAACCGTTATCTTCAAAAAGGTGATCGGCGGACTGCTGGTGACCCTGCAGGAGCGGATATTCGCCTATCTGGAGCTGATTGAGAGCGGGAAGTACGCCCACAAGCAGGTGGAAGAGATGATCCATTTCCTTCAGGACGACCTGTGCGTGAGGAATCCCGACATCAAATACCTGGAAGATGCCGAACTGATCCTCTACATCCGGAATAAACTGTTGCGCCCCCTCCGCGTCTGCGGAATGGTAAGAAATTCCGGCGAGCCGGGCGGAGGGCCTTTTCTGGCAGTCAACTCGGACGGAACGGTATCGTTGCAGATCGTGGAAACGTCTCAAATCGACATGGACGACCCCCTGAAAAGAAAGATGGTCGAGGAAAACGCCTATTTCAATCCCGTAGATATCGTTTGTGCGCTAAAGGATCACAAGGGGAAGAAATACCACCTCCCCGATTATGTGGACAGGAACACCGGTTTTATCTCCTGCAAGAGCAAAGAGGGGAAACGGCTGAAAGCGTTGGAGATGCCCGGCTTATGGAACGGTGCGATGAGCGACTGGAACACCGTCTTTGTGGAAGTGCCCGTCGAAACATTCAGTCCCGTAAAGACCGTAAACGATTTGTTACGCCCCGAACATCAGTGATCTCCGGTGGGGAAGATGTGAATCAGGCGAACCATTCGCGCTTTCTGTTTTTCAGGTTCTGAAGGGTATCGATACAGATATTGACATCGCCTACTACCTGAAAATCAAACATCCCGACACAAATAAAATCGGCGCCGTTTTCAAACGCCCAATTGAAGCCGTCCTTAGGTTCAATCGCTCCGGCGGCAAGCACTTTAAAGCCCATGACCGGTACTTTTACGCGGTTAACAAATTCGATGGTGCGATCGGGAAAGGGGCAAAAACAGTTGTCGTGAAACAGGTTATGATCCGCGTTCAGATGGCCGTCCACCTCAAAGGGCTTCCTGTTTTCGCGGGGATGAGCCGACCAGTAATTGTCGTGATGCATTGTTTTCATGTAATAATCGGGCACAATACCCTTCTCTTCACATATGATGAGTGAGTCGACCGTATGCGCCCCCATTCCGGCCACATAACCCTGACTCCTGATCCGTTCCATGATTTGGGCAATCACATCCGTCCGGTTGTCCCGCACAAGCCAGTCGCACCAGTTGCCTTGCAGTTGGATAATGTCGATACCGTTGTCGATCGCCACAGAAACATCTTCGAAGATATCAGGGCTTTTTTCTCTTATCCCCACCTGACAGATGACCTTTATTTTACTTCCGGTAAGTTTCTTGTATTTTACCATCACAGGAATAGTCGGGAATCCGATATTGATCGTGTTAATACCCGCCTGTTCGCACAGCATTAAGGTTTCCACGATCTTTTTTTCCGTATTGTACGCTTTAAACAGCGATTCGGCATAGAGCAGGTCCCGTGCGTGCGCCCATCCGCCCAACAGATTGCCGCCCATGATCAGGCGGCTGAGTTCCTGATGCCTTATTTTGCCCTTGGGCAGTTCGCCTTTCAATTCGCTCAACGCTACGCGGTTAATCCGGATCGTCGCGCCCGTGGAAGCGTCTGTTTCATACCGTTTGCGACTCCGGTACGAACCCCATCCCATAACGCCCAGCAAGGGTAACGCAGCCAGGTTTTTCAGCAATTCCCGCCGCATATTGGCCGGCCTCCCGTTTTCGTCTATCGTGGAAGGTGCCTGTTTCTTTGCCTCTTGCCATCGTTTGATGAGCATGTCCAAACCATATCCTTTCTTTTTGTGGAAAAAGATAAACAAAAGCGCGAACGCTTCGATAACCAATTGATCGACAATAAACAGCGTCCCGTCGCCACCAAGCAATGATACGCCAAAAGGAGGATAGGCAAAATAATAGAGCGTGAGCAACAGAGCGCCCGACAGCGCCGCTAACCGGATACACATACCCGTAAAAAGCGCCGTTCCGATAAGGATTAATCCCCATATATTCAACAAATCAACAATTTGCAGTACGATCGGCGAAGCGGCAAGCCCATGGTAAAATGCGGCAAGGAAACCGTAGGTGTTATCCAGAAAAGGCGCGGCCGACCAACTGTCGGCAAACAGTTTGATGAGTCCTTCATACAGGAAATGCCAGCCGATAGCCGTACGAAGAACCGTGATAAGGAGATGTTCCCAAGTGTGTCTTTTTATCATCATTTTAATAACGGGTTAGCAATAGGACAAAAGAACAACATTTTTTACAGGAAAACAAATGAATTGGATTTTAATGAAAAAACTGTCCACATTTTTTTGTGTTATACGTCTTAACTTAAATGAGCATAATGGAAGAACAGATACACGCGTTAAATACATATAGCGATTTTCTCAATACCCCCAGTTTTATTGAATGGAGGTTGTTCGGTACTGATGAATTAAACCGGTACTGGGCTGACTTTATCATGGAATATCCCGACAAAAAAGTACAATTAGATCAGGCTGTCCAGGTTTTCAAGTCGATAAGAATAAATGATAAAACTGTTCCGGAATCAGTAAAGAACAACATGTATCATGACATTATCCAACACGCTCGGAAACGGAAGAAAACAAGAAAGATAGCCCTATATACTTCCGTTGCGGCATGCATTATATGTTTACTTATTCCGTCATTTTTCTTTTTATTCCAACGCAGGGATACACCACAACCATTAGCGGAGAATAATGACATTGAAAATAGGTCGATGAATAAAGAGATACAACTGATTACCGCAGATAAGGTCATCGAGCTGGCAGGAAAAGACGTCCAAATAGAATTAGGAGAAGACGGGCAGGCATTGCTTCTTGGAGTAGAGACGGAAACATCTGAACTGAAATTGGACACACACACAACGAACAAACTCATAGTCCCGTACGGGAAGAGGTCAAAAGTTAAACTGGCTGATGGGAGCCGTATTTGGCTCAATTCGGGGACTGAATTGGAATTTCCCTCTACTTTTGACGGCAAAACACGGCAAATAACAATTAGGGGTGAAATGTATCTGGAAGTAAACAGGGACGAGACCAAATCGTTTATTGTACATGTCCCCGGATTTGATATCTTGGTTCATGGCACCAAATTTAATGTATCCGCATACGCCGATAATCATATCCAAACAGTCGTGTTGACGGAAGGTAAAATAGAAGTGACTTCTCCCGACCGGTCTCCGGTTATGTTATCACCCAACGAGATGTTGTTGTTACAACCGGATAAATGGAGAAAGGATACCGTTAATGCTCAACAACATATCAGTTGGATAGACGGTATGTTATACCTCAATAAGATATCGGTGACAGACGTGTTGAAAAAAATAAGAAGGTATTACAATGTTGAATTTGTTATGGATGAACATGAACTGCAAGCAAAGACATGTACCGGAAAGTTGTATTTATCAGACGACATAGATGATGTCATGATTTCATTGTCGGCCATATCAGCAACAGAATATCACCACGAGAGAGGAAAAATACATGTTAAACTAAAAAACACAACGCTTATGACAAAAGACAATTTAAAGAAAAAACACACAAACCGGATAATATAGCCGCTTATTATCCGGTTCAAAAAAACTTGACTTACAGACTATTTTTTGTACACTAAAATTATATCAACTATATGAGACAAAAAGATACTATAACCCATATGTCATGGGAAAAAGTTAATCATTTATTTAAGTTCATGAAAATTACCCTACTTTTATGTATCGTTTGCGTGTTCTCTGTTTACTCGGAGAATATGTATTCACAAAAGGATGAAGTTTCCTTGAAAAATGGAATGGGAACTATACTCAGTCAATTTTCGAAAATTGAAAAAGAAAGTGATTATATTTTTCTGATCTCGGATGATGCCTATTCGGAGTTGAAACGTACAATCAGCCTGACTGCCCAAAATCAACCAATAGCTAAAATATTGGATACGGCATTAGCCGAAACAGCTCTTTCTTATTTAATAAAAGGAAGGCAAATCACTATTTTCAAAGATCCGGGCAAATCTCTGCGAACAACATCTTTGGATACACAACAACAGAAGAGGGCAGTTACCGGAGTCGTGAAAGATTCGAAAGGAGAACTCCTTATAGGAGTAAATGTCAGGGATGTTACCGGCAATAAAGGTACAATAACCAATGTGGACGGGCAATTTACTCTGGACGTAGAGGGGCCTGCAACCGTATTGTCCTTCTCATATATCGGTTTTTCCCCTCAGGAAGTTACGGTCGGAAACCGCACTGTTCTGAATATCGTCATGAAAGAGGACACCTACCAGATACAGGAGGTCGTCGTCGTTGCATACGGTACACAGAGTAAGGCGACCCTTACAGGAGCGCTTTCCGTCATCGGAACCGAAGATCTGACCAAAGTGCCTACGACCAGTTTGACCAACACATTGGCAGGGTTACTACCCGGCGCTTCTACCGTCCAAACTACGGGACAACCGGGAAATGATGCGGCGCAAATATTTATTCGAGGAAGCGGTTCGCTGAATAATAGCCGTTCCAAACCGCTGATTATGGTAGATGGCGTTGAAAGGGATTTTACACAAATAGACCCGAACGAAATAGAAAGTATTTCTGTACTGAAGGATGCTTCCTCGACAGCCGTTTTCGGTGTAAGAGGGGCAAACGGAGTTATCCTTGTGACGACCAAACGGGGAAAAACCGGAGAGCCATCTATCTCGGCCTCTTCTACTTTAGGAGTCCAGCAGCCTATTTCGTTAATAGAAGCTGCCGGAAGTTATGATTATGCCCGCTTCTGGAATGCCAGACAGTCTATGGATAATAGAACCAATGTCTTTACGCCTGAACAGATAGAGGCTTACCGTACGGGGTCGGATCCGATGATGTATCCGGATGTATCATGGATAGACTATATGTTTAATAAATCGTTCCTGCAAAGTAATAATAATGTGAATATATCAGGAGGTACTGAAAATATAAAATATTTTGTATCGTTAGGTTATCTATATCAGGACGGATTGCTTAAACAATTCTCTTCATTGCCTTATGATAATAATTACCGGTATAACCGCTACAATTACAGAGGTAACATAGATGCGAAGTTAACCCCTTCTACCGATATGAAATTGAACATAGGCGGATATGTCCGCGATGTGCAGGAACCGCGAGTAGTCATTATTCTTCTTTCCTGTATCTTCATTTCATGCGATGATATGCTTGATTTTGATGAAACAAACAGGCTAACAACGAAGGAGGATTTATATAAATATTTCTCATCAACGGAGAATTTACTGTCGGATGTGTATAGCTATTTATCGCAGGATTTAGGAGTGATAGATGGCGCTATGCGGGATTGTGCAACTGACGACGCCGAATTTGCCCGGACAGGAGCTTTGGTACAGGATATCACAAATGGCAGTTGGTCGGCGCTGAATACAGTAGACGGCCAATGGTCTTATTTATATACCGGAATCAGGGCGGCTAATGCATTCATAACCGATATTGGAGAGGTAGACTTTTCAAGATTCGAGTATGACGGTAGATATGAGCAGATGATGATAAAATTGGGCTATTTCCCTTATGAAGCCCGCTTATTGAGATGCCATTTCTTTTTCGAATTAGCTCGCCGGTACGGGGACATAGCCATGCCGCTCATCGTTCTGACTACGGACGAAGCCAATAGTATAGAAAAAACGCCTTTCCAGGAGGTTATTCATTTTATTGTAAAAGAGTGTGACGAGATTGCGCCAAACCTGCCGGTTACATACAAAGGAATTACAGACCAGACCGGCCGTATGGTTCGTGGATATGCAATGGCGCTGAAATCAAAAGCGTTGTTATATGCAGCCAGTCGACGTCATAATCCATCTATGGATAAAGAGAAATGGAAAACATCGGCAAAAGCAGCCCTTGACCTGATCAATGCGTCTATTGTCAACGGATGGTATGAACTGGATAGCAGGAATAATACGAATAACATAGCGTCAAAAGAGGTCATTATGTTTCGTTTAAACGGGGATAATAACACTTTTGAGTTGATCAATTTCCCTGTCAGATTCACGAGTGGAGAGAGTTCGCAGGCAGGAACCTGCCCGTCGCAGAATATAGTGGATGCCTTTGAAACGATTAACGGCTATCCGGTTGTTCTTACAGAAACAGGCTGGCAATGCGAAGATCCGGTATTTGATCCTCAAAAGCCGTATGCGAACCGCGATCCACGTTTCGCGGCAACCATCCTGGCAGATGGAATGGCATTCAAAGAATCGGTCATTGAAACATATGCAGGAGGTCGGGACGAAGGCCCTGTTTCTCTCGGTGGGACGCCAACTGGTTATTACTTGCGGAAGTATATCCAGCCGACGAGCAGCTTTGAACCAGGCAATCTGGTTACGAATAAACACCTGTGGATTATTTACCGGTATGCCGAAACGTTATTGACATATGCCGAATCAATGATCGAAGCTTTTGATCATCCCAATTATACCGATGCTACTTATACAAGATCAGCTCTTTGGGCTTTAAACGAAGTAAGGAATGCCGCAGGAATGCCGCTTATTACTGCCGCCGGGAAAGACGAATTCATAGAACGTTTACGTAATGAATGGCGTGTAGAATTTGCCTTTGAAGATCACCGGTTCTGGGATATTCGCAGGTGGCAGATTGGAAATCAGACTCAAACCCTGATATATGGCGCTGAAATTGACCTGAATGATTCGGGCGGGAAAACCTATTCCCGATTCTTGTATGAAAGCAGATACTGGAATGATAAAATGTATTTTTATCCAATACCGCAGTCCGAGTTATTTAAGAATACAAACTTAGCTCCGCAGAACAGTGGGTGGTAATAAAGAGGCTAATATAAAAGATTGCATAACCATTAAAATAATAATAAAATGAAAGAAATAGTGAACTTCTCAGTTATTACCCTGTCGATCTTGATTTCGGGATTGTTCCTGAATTCTTGCGACGAAGGGAAAATCTTTTCACAACCCGAATCATCTCCACGGCTGGAAACTACGGCGCTTGAGAGTTATACGGTAACAGCAACAAGCCCGAGGGAAGTCAGATTCAGCATCAACTCAACCACACCCTGGACAATACAAAGTAGCGAACCTTGGTGTGAAGTAACTCCGGTGTTTAGTTCGGTCAGTTCACTCATAGCAGATATTACGGTAGTAGTAGAGCGCAATGAAGCGACCACGCCACGTATGGCTACCCTCACAATAACGGCAGAAAAGGTGGAATCCCAAACCGTTACGATCAATCAGGATTCTAAAGGGAATCTGGAGGTAGAGATGATTGACGAAACCGATTCGTTCGGTAGCCAGGGAGGAAGCAAACTATTCACTGTCGTATCGAACAGGGACTGGACAATCAGCTCTTCATCCACATGGTTGTCTATCTCTCCGAAATCCGGTTCGGCCAGTGAAAACCAGGCGATCTCCATTACGGCGACAGCCGCTCCGAATAAAGCCACGAAAAGAACGGCTACGATTACTGTAAGAAATGGGTTGGACGAAAAAGCATTTCATGTTGTGCAAGATGGTATCCTGTTCAGTTTGACAAATACAGAAGACACAAACTTCTCGGGAGCAACCGAAATAAAAGAATATGAATTGACTGCAAATATCCCATGGGAAGCCGAAATCGTTTCGGGAAAAGACTGGCTGACAGTTAGTCCGGCGAGTGGCAGTTCATCCGCCAATATTGTAGTCAGTGCGGCAAACAACACGACCTTGTTGACGCGTACCGGACAGGTTATCATACGTCCGGCTGAAGCAGAAGGTATTGAACCGTTCGTTCTCGATTTCTTCCAGGATAATATGCAGGACGGTACGACACGCCTTGATTTCCGTGATGGACACGGACATGGCATATATGCTCCTCCAAGCATTACGTTCTCTTCAAATGGCGCTACGATACGGATGACCAATGCTGACGCCGAAAATGGAGGAGGATGGGCAAGGATAAGGTTTGAAGACTATTCACATTATAAATTAGGTATATTTACATGGAAATTCAGCGCATTCAACTTCCCAACGAACTCTGCCACATGGTTTGATATAAACGCATGGGAAAGCGATGCCGGGAATTACCATCTGTTCTTGAATACCAATGGACAATATTATATCAGCTCTTCTTTCGGGGCATATGATGAAGCGGTTTTCTCCGATTTCGATTTAAGCCTTCTTGAATCAATCACCATCAAAGTGGATCATGATCCGGAGAATAGCGGTAAACTGAGACTGGAAGTATTCTTCAACAATCAGAAAGTAACGCAGATAAGCAACCTGAATAACTTGTATGCGGAAAATCCGAATCAGAACGGCCCCTGTTTCTATTATGGCCTCATGTATGAAAACTACGCCGGAGCCGAAGCGGAAGCAAGCGTGACTTTAGCCTATTTCCAGAAAACGCCTTTGAATTAAAAGAGAAAAGAGAGTATTCATTATAACCTGAAAAAGATATGAAAATAGAAAAAGCAATTCATACGCTGTGTTTTCTTATTGTAGCGTTATTATTCCAAGGCCTGGCGGTATCTTGTAATGACGATAACAATACAAAAACATCAGTTGATTTGAGGTATAATCCCCAAGATGCATATCAGATAGGAGCAACTTCACCTGAAGAAATCGTTTTTGAGGTCAGTTCGACAAAAGATTGGATTGTATATGGGAATGCCGACTGGTATAACATAAATCCGGCAAGCGGTACACCCGGATCAATCTATAAAGTGACCATTAGAGCGAATGACAATACCGAATTGGATGATCGCGTGGATACGGTCACGATTCAAAGCGATTACTGGATTGGGAAGAAATTCGCAATCAACCAGAAAGGTACGGCGTTTATTGCAATCGAAGATAAAGATACGGTATTTACGAAAGATGCCGGAGAAAAGAGGATGGTCATAAAATCGAATCAGAACTGGTCATTAAAGGTCACTTCGGGAGGAGAATGGTTGTCGATTGTCGGTGGTGAAAGCGGGTCGCTCGACGGATCGTTCTCGGTAAAAGCCGTTGCCAATAAAGGCGAACGCCGCTTTGGGGAAATCACCATGTATGACCGCAACAATGAAGCATACGACGTTCTCAGATTCGTACAGGAAGGGGTGACATTGGAAGCGGAGACCTATTCTTTCAGAGTGCCTAAATTGGCCGGTACATATCGGTTACCTGTGGAATCGAATACGGAATGGAAGATCAGCAAACCTGACGATATCAGTTGGATAAACTTCAATCAAACGTCATTCAACGGAGATGCTACGGTAGAAATCAGTTATATGGAGAATACAGGTTCTGCGGTACGCAGGGTTGAATTGCGTCTCGAAACAATCGGTGGCGCAGAGGGTGTTGAGCCGGTAACGAAAACGGTCGTATTGAAACAAGCGCCGACATTAAACGGGAGCAGGCATCAATTTAACCAGTCAGGGCCAAATTGGGGACAGTGGAATAACCTCAAACCGGTATACGAAGACGGTGACCTGATCCTAAAGATACCGGGTGGAACAGAAGATCGTAACCGTTCCTATATCGCTAATGTCGAATATGGAATCTATTCGATCGGCATTAAATCAACGAATATAACGCCGGAGAACCAATCCGAAATATATCTTGGCATGTTGTTCAGCTCGAATAATTACGAGGGATATACCTACATTATTGCATCGAACTCAGCGACGAATCTCTCAGCACCTGGAGGGCCTGCGTTGAACAATATAACCGTTGATTATACCAAAGAGTTCGTGATGACGATATCCATAGAACAGCAAGGAGAGAATCTGTATGTAGAATGGTGGCTGGACGGACTACCTTTTGCAACCTATTTAGATACGAGTTTCAAACCGAGCATACCGCTGCTGACGATCTTGTTAGGAATAGAAAACGCTTCGTGGCTGCCAGGGGTAAGCATACTGTCAGCCGAAAAAAGCCTGATCGCCGACTGGTGGGAATACTCGCCTCCTGTCGATTGGGGCGATTGATGTCAGAGATCATGAAACAGGATTGGCGGTAAAAAGCCAATCCTGTCTTTATAATAACCTGCTTAATTTACAATTCATATGATAAAAACATGCTTGAAGATAGTTGTCTTTTTCCTGTGTCTCTTTGTTGGAACAGTGTGTTGTTCAAAAACAGATGCCGAACCTAAAACAGAAAACTCGACACCGGAGAATCCAACCCCTGATCCGGATACGGAGAAAGAAGAAAACTATGTGGTTGCTTATTTAATAGCTGAAGAATATGCATCGGGGAATGTTCGTTGGGATGCGATTACACACCTGAATGTGTCCTTTCTGTTCCCCAATGAAGATGGAACACTGTCGGACGCTTCCCTGAGAAACAATATAGCGCAAATCGTCTCGGAAGCCCATAAACACCAGGTAAAAGTGATCGTATCAATGAGAGATGCAGCGGAGAAACAATTTGCCAATGCGATCATTTACAACAAGAGCAAACTTGCGGATAACCTGCTTAAATATGTTGAAAAGAATAACTTGGACGGCTTTGATATAGATTTCGAAGACTGGAGCGTGAACAACGTCGCTACACACTTATTGCTGTTTTCAAAAGAACTGCACGACAAAAAGAAAGAGACTGTGTTACAGACGTGCGCCGTCAATACATGGGATCGCGGTTATACAAAAGAGTGGCATACATACTACGACATAATCAATGTGATGTCGTATGATTGGCATGGACCATGGAATAGCGAAGGGCAACATGCGCCGTTTAATGAGAGTATCCAATCCATCGAGTTCTGGAAAAAAGAGATGGGCGCTCCTGCCGGAAAGCTAACGTTGGGACTACCGTTTTATGGCTATTCATGGAATAAAGGAGATGCGCCGGGAACAGCGTACCGCTATTCAGAAATACTAACGAAATATCCTGACAAAGATGTCCATTCTGTGGATCAAATTGATAAGTTATATTATAACGGAAAAGCGACTATCGAGAGAAAATGCCTTTGGGCTAAAGAGAATAAGATAGGCGGAGTGATGATCTGGCAGATAGGACAGGATGCAAAACGCGACGAAGACAGCCTTTTAAAAGCGATAGGTAATATCATGTTGGAAAAACCATGAGTAACCCCCGTCTCTTTCTTCTCCAACAAGTAACCGTTTCTTCCGCAACAAGTAGCTTGTTCTTCCTGACACATTAATCGTTCGCCAATTGGCGAACGATCATTACATACCGAACCACCAGGTAGTTTCTCCTTATGAAATAGCTACTTAGTACCGAAGAAACAGGTAGAAGTCAGTGAAGAAAAATAATAAAAAGTGAATCAAACTAACCATGTTCTGCAATTTTAATATTAAATTTACCGGCGCATTAAGAAAAATACAACAAACAATACACGGATTTAGACTTATAATGGTTATAATCAGCAAGGATAAAGATTTCTCAATAGTGTACAATAAATACATTGATGATTTGTATAGCTATGGTATAAGTTTAGGATTTGGCCATGATATGACCTTAGATGCTATTCAAGATATCTTCTATACGATATATGCAAGAATTAATATCCATGAAATAGAAAATATGAAATATTATCTTTTCCGTAGTTTAAAGAACAGGCTGTTCGATATATACCGATCTGCGAAAAAAGAAAATTCGCCTGATGATCTCACCGACTTGCCGTTTTATACGGAAATTACCGTCATGGACTCTATCATTGAAGAAGAGGAGATGCTATCCATTCAAAAGAAAGTGGAAGAGCTGCTTAAACTGTTAACAAACAGACAACGGGAAGCCGTTTATCTAAGGTATATGCAGGGATTTGAATACGAAAAAATAGGTGAATTGCTGAATATGACAGGCGAATCGGCCAGAAAGCTTGTACATAGAGGCATAGAGAAAATACGGCATTTGACCGGAAACACGTATTTTATATACTATTTCCTTGCTTTCCATTACTCAGTAGAAACTCATATTTATACCTTAAAATAAAATGAAACAGACACGTAAAAACCTCATCCCTTTGGCGAAACAGGCAATGGTCGCTTTCATCGTCCTCGTAGCATGTATCTCGTGCCGGAAAGCAGAGACGGAAAACCTCTGGAAGCTCTGGTATGACCAGCCTGCTGAAAAGTGGGTGGAAGCGTTGCCCGTCGGAAACGGCCGGCTCGGCGCTATGGTATTTGGTATCCCGGCACAGGAAAAGATCCAACTGAACGAAGAGACGCTCTGGGCGGGACAGCCTAACCGGAACATCAACCCCAACGCGCTATCCGCTCTCCCCGAAGTACGCAGACTGATGTTTGAAGGCAAGTTTACGGAAGCGCAAAAGTTGGTGGACGAGAAGATCATCCCTCAAACCAATCACGGGATGGCGTATCAACCCGTAGGCGATTTGAACCTCTCCTTTACGGGACATGACACCCCCGACGGCTATTCCCGCGAACTGGATATCTCATCCGCCATCGCTACGACACGCTACACGGTTGACGGCGTGGACTATGTGCGCGAAACGTTTGCCGCATTCACAGGGCAAGTCATTGTGGTGCGCCTGACCGCTTCGCAAAAGGGAAAGGTCAATTTCTCGGCATGGCTGTCAAGCCCACAGAAAAGTAAAACGGAAGTCCGGGACGACGCGCTATGGCTGAATGGCGTATCGGGCGACCTGGAAGGGCTGGAAGGAAAGGTGGCATTCGCGACCGAAGTAAAGGTCGTTCCCGATGGCGGGAAGTTGGCCGCCGACGGCGACAGGCTTGTCGTATCGGATGCCGATGCGGCGACGCTGTATGTCTCGATGGCTACGAATTTTGTCAACTATAAGGATATTAGCGCAGACCCTGTCGAACGGGTCGAACAATACATGCAGACAGCTCTGCAGAAAGGATATTCCGTTTTACGCCCGGAACATATCGCCTTCTACCGTAGCTATTTCGATCGGGTGCAATTGGACTTGGGCGCGACCGATTCTGTCCGTAAAACAACGGATGTGCGTATCCTTGAGTTTGCCCGTTCCAACGATCCCCAACTGGCTGCCCTCTATTTCCAGTTCGGGCGTTACCTCCTGATCTCCAGCTCGCAGCCCGGCAACCAACCGGCCAATCTGCAAGGGATATGGAACGATTTGATGCTACCGTCATGGGATAGTAAATACACCACGAATATCAACGCCGAAATGAATTACTGGCCGGCCGAAGTCACCAATCTCCCCGAACTGCATCAGCCCTTTATTAATATGGTAAAGGAGGTCGCCGTTACGGGAGCGGAGACAGCCCGGCAAATGTACGGTACGCGAGGCTGGGTGTTGCACCACAATACGGATATCTGGCGTCTTACCGGCCCTATCGACTATGCTCTTCCGGGTATGTGGCCTACGGGCGAAGCGTGGGTCAGCCGCCACCTGTGGGAACATTATCTCTACTCGGGAGACCGAGATTACCTGGCCGGAGCCTACCCTGTGATGAAAGGCGCGGCGCAGTTCCTGCTGGATTTCATGGTGGAAGAACCCAGCCACCACTGGCTGGTGGTCGCTCCTTCCAATTCGCCCGAAAACGAGTTCGACAAAAAGAACGGCGTCAGCAATACTTATGGCGTGACGATGGATAACCAACTGGCATTCGAATTGTTTACGCATGTCATCTCGGCCGCCGGCATATTGGGTGTCGACGCCACGTTTGCCGATACGCTTCACAACGCCCGCGAACGGCTTGTCCCCATGCATATCGGGCAGCACGGGCAGTTACAGGAGTGGCTGTTCGACTGGGACGACCCGAACGACAAACACCGCCATGTGTCGCATCTGTACGGCCTTTATCCGGCCAACTTGATATCCCCCTACCGTACACCCGAACTGTTCGACGCCGCGCGGACGTCGCTCAATTACCGCGGCGACCCAGCCACAGGCTGGTCGATGGGATGGAAAGTCTGCCTCTGGGCGCGCTTTATGGACGGCAACCGGGCATATAAGCTGATCACCGAACAGTTAAAGCTGACCGATAGCAAGAAGACGGAGTACAAAGGGGGAGGAACGTATGCCAATATGTTTGATGCCCATCCGCCTTTCCAGATCGACGGGAATTTCGGTTGTACCGCCGGTATTGCCGAAATGCTGATGCAAAGCCACGACGGCGCCGTGCATATCCTGCCTGCCCTTCCCGATGTATGGCCGGCTGGAAAAGTGGCCGGACTGCGGGCGAGGGGCGGTTTCGAGGTCGCTGTCGAATGGGAAAACGGAAAGGTAAAGGAGGTAAAAGTCAAGTCGCTTTTAGATGGCAACCTGCGCATACGTTCGGCTTCCCCGCTGGCATTGTCCGGCACGGAAACACTGCAGGAAGCGAACGGCGAAAACCCGAATCCCTTTTTCAAGACGCCCCATATTCCCGCTCCCGTCATCTCTTCCGGCGTCAGCCTGAACCCGCTGGATGTAACCCCCGTGTCAGAATACGATATCCCTACCGTACAAGGCGGGGAATACGTTTTCTACTTAAAAGAATAACAATAACCGTATTCTGTAAGTCACTGAAACAGAGCACTGATAAAAAATAAAGCAAAAAAAGAGTGTAAAAGATTTGGAGTGTAAAGATAGAAGTTCTACTTTTGCACCCGCAATCCATGAGAGTGGTTGCCGAGAATAGAGTTCTTTGA
>JAISQD010000187.1 GCA_031274415.1 Tannerellaceae bacterium
CACTTTTAAATGCAGGAAGCTCATTCTTCGTAGCAAACGCCTCTTCTGCAATCTTCATTAAATCCATTGTTCTATAGCTTTTTAGTTGTTATTATGAAACGAAACGCAATATAACGGCCTACCTTGTGCCGGCAGAGATTACGTAAAGCGATTGCAAAGTAACGAAAGATTTACGAAACGACCAAAACCCTCTCCACCTAAAATCACTCCACGAGCATTTTTTTTCAATTAGCTGGCAAAATTGAAAATCGGCCCTCAGGTCAAATGCACCCGATTAACTTGGTAATCCCCCGATATCCATTCAATGATGTCGGGGGATTTATTAAACAGTATATCTTGCTTATAATTTGCCGGCTGAGCCTAACACTTTTTCTATTTTGTGTTTGTAGAGCTTTTTGGCATTATCGCGGGCGGGGCCCAGGTATTTGCGGGGGTCGAATTCGGCCGGTTTGGTGGCGAATACTTCGCGGATAGCAGCTGTCATGGCCAGGCGGCTGTCCGAATCAATGTTGATCTTACACACTGCTGAAGCCGCTGCCTTACGCAATTGCTCTTCCGGGATGCCTATCGCATCTTTCAATGCGCCGCCATAGGTATTGATCGTAGCTACCTCTTCCTGTGGGACAGAGGATGCGCCGTGCAATACGATAGGGAAGCCCGGTATTCTTTTTTCCACCTCTTCCAATATGTCGAAGCGCAATGGAGGGGGCACAAGGTTGCCGTTTGCGTCGCGCGTGCACTGCTCAGGTGTGAATTTATTCGCCCCGTGCGACGTACCGATAGAGATCGCCAGCGAGTCGCAGCCGGTTTTAGTAACAAAATCAACCACATCGTCCGGTTCGGTGTAGGTATGGTGCTCGGCGCTCACTTCGTCTTCAACGCCGGCCAGTACACCCAGTTCGCCTTCAACGGTAACGTCAAACCGGTGGGCATATTCAACAACTTTCTTAGTAAGCGCTACATTTTCATCGTATGGCAGATGGGATCCATCAATCATTACGGAAGAAAAGCCGGTGTCAATACAGCTTTTGCACAATTCGAAAGAATCGCCGTGATCCAGGTGAAGAACAATTTGTGGATTCCGGCAACCCAATTCTTTTGCATAGGCTACCGCACCTTCCGCCAGATAACGGAGTAGCGTTTGGTTGGCATATTTACGGGCGCCGCTGGACACTTGGAGGATAACCGGCGAGTTTGTTTCTGCCGTTGCCTGAATGATCGCCTGCATCTGTTCCAGATTGTTAAAATTGAAAGCCGGGATAGCATATTTGCCTTTCATGGCCTTGTCAAACATCTCTTTTGTGTTTACAAGGCCTAATTCTTTGTAACTTACCATCGTTGTATTATATGTTATGTTATTAATAAAAACTTGTACAAAGATAGAAACAATCGAACAAAACATATGCTATTGAACATATAAAATAACACAAAAGCCATTTCAGATAAAAAAATCATTTTATTTTCTTTGTTTGTTCAACTCTAATCCATACCTTTGCAAGCCAATTTACCGGTTACCAGATAGTTTGAAAATAAATAATAAATTAAAAACATAAGAATAGAGCAATGAAAAAAGGAATTCATCCCGACGCTTATCGTCCGGTCGTCTTTAAGGACGTTTCCAATGACGATACGTTTATTACACGTTCAACCGTCAGTGCAAAGGAGACTATCGAACTTGACGGTGTTACGTATCCGTTGGTGAAAGTGGAAATCTCCAATACGTCCCACCCTTTCTATACCGGTAAGTCTAAACTGGTAGACACCGCCGGGCGTGTTGACAAGTTTGTGAGCCGTTACGGAAACCGGAATAAGAAATGATCCATTTTTGAGATAATACAAGTAGTCATAAAGAGGCCTCGGCAGGAATGTTGGGGCTTTTTAATATCAAAATCATATGGAAACAAACTTTTTACAGATCCTTGATCACTTTTCGTTACAGGAGACGGTTGCGAAGGTAGAACCTTTTGGCAACGGGCATATCAACGATACATTGAAAGTGACAAACGACAAAGGAGAGGCAAAATACATCCTGCAAAGGATCAATCATCATGTTTTCACGAATGTGGATATGCTGCAAAACAATATCCGGATCGTGACCTCGCATATTCGCAGGAAACTGGAAGAGCAGGGAGAGCAGGATATTGATCGCAAGGTATTGACTTTTCTTCCGACCCGCAAGGGGCAACCCTATTATTTCGACGGCGAAAACTATTGGCGTGTATGCCTGTTCATTCCCCGCAGCAAAGGGTACGAAGAGGTCACGCCGAAGCTTTCCTATGAAGCGGGCAAGGCATTCGGCAATTTCCAACTGATGTTGGCCGATCTCCCGGATGGGAAACTGGGAGAGACGATCCCCCGTTTTCACAATATGGAATTTCGTTTACAGCAGTTGGATGACGCGGTGAAAGCGAATGCGGCCGGACGTCTGAAAGAGGTGGAGTCGCTGATAAAGGAGATTGCAAGCCGCGCCGACGATATGCGTTTGCAGGAGAGACTTTTCCGGGAGGGAAAGCTGAGAAAGCGTGTGAACCACTGCGATACAAAAGTAAACAACATCCTTTTTGACGAAGACGGAAAGGTGCTTTGTGTCATAGACCTGGATACGGTCATGCCGGGGTATGTCTTGTCTGATATCGGCGATTTTATCCGTACAGCGGTCAATACGGGAGCCGAAGACGACGAAAACCTGTCGAACGTAGGGGTAAACATAGAGATATTCAAGGCGTATACGCGCGGTTATATGGAGTCCGCCGCTTCGTTCCTGACGCCTTTGGAGATCTGCCTCCTGCCTTATGGCGGACGTTTGATGACCTATATGCAGGCCGTACGTTTTCTGACCGATTACATCAACGGTGATACATATTACAAAATACACCACCCACAGCATAACCTGCAACGCACCAAAGCGCAGCTCCAAATGCTCTATAGTCTCGAAGCACATGCCGAAGAGATGGAGGCTTTCATGAAAGAGTGGCTTTAAGATACCTTGCCGGCGGAGGGAAAAGAGAAAACAAGAATAAAACCGGGGTACGTTACGTAATTCAGCCGGTAGGAAACAGGGGGGTCTGACAGCGTTTCACAGGCGGTCAGGCTCCCCAATTCGTTATAAAGAAAGGGAGAGACGTGAAGATGTTTCCGGAAATCCACCTCTTTTTTACGGAGTATTTTAAATAGCGTCTCCTTTACGCACCAATGGATAAGCAACTGCTCTACCTCATGGCAAGGGTCTATGGCGGCCTCTTCTTCCGGCGTCATGAACCGGTCGCGTACCTTTACTATCCGAGTTCCCCTGTATTCAATATCTATGCCTGCTTCAGGCCGGTCGCTTACCAACAGGGCGGCATAGCCTTTTGTATGGGAAATACTGATATACAGATCGCTACCGATGAGAAAAGGGGCTCCGTCGGGATGATAACCCACCTGTTTTTCTTCGCCGGTCAACTCTTTCAGTAAGACACGGACGGCCAGCCACTCTTTCCGGCGGTTTTCCGTCCGCATATGTTCCAGAAAAGGGAGGACGGCCTCTTTGTTTGTCAGCAGGGAGAGTAGTTCGTCCTGGTTTTCTTCTATTTTCCAGACGCCAAAAAGCGGCTTTGTATGTTTGAGGAAGAGGGGCATTATTTTCTCCAGTTAAACGATTGGATAAGTTCGATGATATCATCCCTGATGTATTGGGTGACAGGCGACAGGGAATCGGCATTGAGGGTACAGTCATACAGCAAGGCTCCCCGGAAGAAATGGGATACGCTGTCCGTTATCGTGAATTGAAGGGGAGAAGCTGATTCTCCATCCAACTGATACAAAAAGGCATACACCTCTTTTTCAGAATCGTCATAGGTTTGTCCGTTTATGTGCCGCGTATCTCTGGCCTGGCGGAAGACCAATGAACGGGATTCGGCCATGACGCCTTCAAGAGAGAGGGGCGTAACGGACAGGTAGCTGCAATAGATCTTTGCCCCGTACAAGGGATAGGAAAGGTTGATCCATCCGGCAAGGTGAGAGGCATCCGGCGGAAGTTCTATATTTACCCACTGGGAGATGTCAAATGCATAAGGTACATCATGTAAGGGGAGTTTGGCATAGCGAGGGGTAGGAAGGTCAATCCGGAAGTAACCGCGCGGCTTTGGCGTATATTCCGAACAGGAAACAAGCATACCTGCCCAAACAAGCCATATCCAGACCGCCATTTTCTTCATACATAGAATTTCACCTTCTGGATACGGCGGTTGTCTATTTCCAGAATCTGGAAATGGTATGATTTATAGTCAATCGTCTCGCGCCGTTTGGGAAAATCGCCCTTTATCTCAAGGATGAGGCCGGCGAGCGTTTCCGCTTCGTCAGTCAGACCATCAAAGTCGGAAGGGGTCACGTTTGTCACACGAAAGAAATCGTTCAGTTGTATCTTGGCTTCAAAGATCAGGCTACCGTCGGCAAGGCGGATAAACGGTTTCTCGTCTTCGTCGTACTCGTCTGATATGTCGCCAACAATCTCTTCCAGTATGTCTTCCATCGTCACGATACCGGAAGTGCCTCCAAATTCGTCTACGACAATGGCCATATGTATTTTATTGGTGCGAAATTCTTCCAGCAGATCATCGATCTTCTTTGTCTCGGGAACAAAATAGGCCGGACGGATCAGGCTTTGCCAACGAAACGCATCGGGCTTTTCGATGTATGGAAGCAGGTCTTTAATATAGAGTATCCCCTTGATATGATCTTCTGTTTCAGAAAAAACAGGGATACGGGAGTAGCCGGAATCAATGATGAAATCAATCACGTTGCGAAACGTACTTTTTATATTGATATCTTCCATATCCAGACGGGAAGTCATGATCTCGCTGGCTGTTTTATTATAGAACTTGAGAATCTCCGCCAGCATCTCCTTTTCTTCGGGAATCTCTTTCGACGTCAATTCCAACGCTTTGGACAATTCATCTACGGACAGGCCGTTTTTCTTTTTCACCAACGCTTTATTGATTATGGACGTGGAATTGATCAGTATTTTGGAGAAAGGGCGGCAGAGGCTTTCGATCATCCGCAAGACGGGGGCTGATGTGCGGGCAAAGGGCAACGTATTTTTCTGTGCATAGATTTTCGGCATAATTTCGCCGAAAAGCAAGAGTAAGAAAGTCAATACGATCGTCTCCAGAATAAAACCCAGCGCCGGCGCAGCAGAAAAGTCGAAGATACCGTGGAAGGCAAACGTACAGAGCATGACGACTGCCACATTCGCGAAATTATTGGCTATAAGTATGGTAGCAAGCAAATGCCCCGAACGGTCTAACAAACGGCGAATGATCCGGTCGGAGGTATGTTTCTCCTCCTTGACATCATTTATATCGGCCGGGCCTAAAGAGAAAAAAGCAACTTCGGAGGCCGACATAAAGCCGGAGACCAACAGTAAAAACGAGGCTGTTATCAATGCAATAGCATGTGCTGCAGTAAATGCCTGTATGGTTACGTGATCAAACAGGGTGGATAAAAAATAGTCAGTGTCCAACGTGAACCGTATTAGTTAAACAATCTCAGAACGGAAGGTCGTCTGTTTCACCGTTCTTTTCGGTAAAGTCGCCGGCTTCCGGCGTCGCAGAGGATTGTTGGGTAACAACAGTATCGGATGGAGCAGACTGGGCAAATGGGGAAGGCTGGTTCGATTGTGTGGTAGCCGGTTGCCCCTCTTCGCGTTTGCCGAAGCTGAAAAATTCGATACGATCGGCATATATCTCCGTTACATAACGTTTGACGCCATTCTGGTCGTCATAGGTACGGGTACGTATTTTCCCTTCAACATATACGCCGGCCCCTTTTTTTACCCATTTTTCAACAAAGGAGACTTGTTCACGGCGAGCCACGATATTGTGCCATTCGGTACGCTCCGGAACAACCGTTCCGTTGGCTAACGTATATCCCCTATCGGAAGTCGCCAGCGGGAAGTTGGCAAATGCGCCTCCATTGTCAAAATAGCGGACTTCGGGATCTTTCCCTACATTTCCAATCAAGATTACTTTATTTAACGACATAATTTTTCTTTCTTAATTAAGTATACAAAGAAACATAAATCCATATTATTTTGCAACGTTTCTCTCCGATTTCTCCAAATAAATATCCATCAGGCGGGGTACGGCATAGTCTCCGATTGATCCGCAGGGAATTTTGAGGAACGATTCTAACGCGTCATTCTCTCTCTCTATCTCAATTTTATAAAAGGTCGCGTATAACGCCTGATGGGATAACAGGTGTTTAACATCCGGCAATACGATGGAAACAGCGAGTGATCCGGCATCTTTTAACAGGCGTTGGAAATGCTCCAGTTTTTGTAATCCGGCAAAATCGACAGCCTCTTCCGTCTCTATCAGCGGAAATTCATACAGCCCTTTCCATATGTCATTCCCCGAACGGCGGTTGATCCATGTATCTCCCTTATGGACAATATGCAGGTAATGAAAGTAACGGTTGCGGATTTTCGTTTTCTTCGGCTTTACAGGATATAACGAAACTGTCCGGGAAGCATAGGCCAGACATTCGCCGCCAAGCGGGCAATGGTCGCAATCGGGATTACGGGGTACGCATTGCAACGCCCCAAACTCCATAATCGCCTGATTGTGCACTCCTGCCACATCCGGATTCATCACCAAAGCGGCTATCCGGGTAAATGTCTTTTTCCCCTTGAGACTGTTTACCGGCGTATCGATAGCGAAAAGCCGCGCCAATACCCTAAACACATTCCCGTCTACCACCGGATAGGGCTGGTTCCAGGCAAAAGAGGCAATCGCCGCCGCAGTATATTCGCCGACACCATTTAACGACAGGATATCTTCATACTTTGAGGGGAAAACTCCCTTGAAAGAGGCCGCTATCTTACGGGCGGCGGCATGCATATTCCGTGCACGGCTGTAGTAGCCCAATCCCTGCCAGTATTTGAGTGTTTCGTCTTCTCCGGCCTCCGCCAGAGCGGACAGATCGGGAAAACGTTTCGTAAAACGGAGGAAATAGGCCATTCCCTGATCTACGCGCGTCTGTTGTAAAATAATTTCCGAAATCCAGATGATATAAGGATCTGTTGTATCCCGCCAGGGCAATTCCCGCTTATTCTCATGATACCAATCGATTAGCGTATGGCTGATTTTAAAGTCTGTATTCGTTTCCACCGGTCTTATGGGTTCTGTCCGTTGCATCTCCTGATTAAAATATACCGTCTTTATACAGGTCGTCGAAATGTGCCTCTTCTCCTGAAATCATTTGTCCTTCTTCGCTATCCGGTGTCAGTTCAGCCGCTTTCTTCAGGTCATCCAGCGCTCCTTCCCTGTCGCCTTTCTGCTGTTTGGCTTTGCTTCGTTCGCTGTATGCTTTCGCAAATTCCGGTTTCAGTTCGATGACTTCATCAAAGAAACGGATGGCCTCTTCCGTCTTTCCTTCCGTCACAAGGAGCGAGCCCAGCAGGAGTGAGGCTTCTTCGTTGAAGGGGTTTAATTCCAATGCTTTCGTATAATCGTCTGTTGCAGCCGCCAGATCCCCCATCGCTTCATGCACCCTGCCTTTTATCAGGTAGGCCGATTCCTCTTCCGCTTCTAAAAGGATGGCATTTTTTATATCGGACAAGGCATCCGGGAGTTGATTCGTAGCCAGTAACGTTTCGGCGCGTAAGAGGTAGGCGTTCATAAAATCTTCTTTCAGGTCAATCGCTTTAGTCAAGGCGGCAATTGCTCCGGGTAAGTCGTTGATCTGTTTCTTCGCCCGTCCCATCAGAAACCATGCGATGTGATTCGATGCATCCGATTCGATCACACGCATACAGTCCCTTACCGCCTCCTCTTCCTTATTGAGCATAAAAAGGAGATTGATACGGGTCAACAACGTGTCCGTATGCTCCGGCTCCAAGCAGATCATCCGGGTTCAATACATCCAATGCCTCTTCCAGTTCGTGATTTGTGCAGTAAGCCGTTACCAGATAGTTCATTGTCTCGAAATCTTCCTGAATAGACAACGCTTCCCTGTAACATTTAATCGCATAGTCAATCCTGTGCATCTGTTGCGCACGAATACCGTCGTACTTAAATATTTCGAAGTTTTTCCGGTCGGTTTTTAACTTATCCTCTGCGGCATCAGCCTCTTGAGAAGACGAAAAAAATGATGTAAAGAAATTGCCCATACCTCTACAGTTAATTGATTATCCGGCAAAAATAAGGATTTTTCTTGTAAATGGATTATTTCTCCCCTTTTACAATCCATTGAATCTCATCGTTCGACAATCCGGTGATATGCTTTATCGTGGTGATGGGGATACCGGAATAAATACTTTTCAAAACAATCTCTTTTTTCTCTTCCATCCGTTTCTCCCGCTCTCTTTCAAGCTTTTTTTCAAGTTCTTCCCGCTTCGCCTTTCCTTCTGCGAGGCCTTTTTCTATGCCTTCCACCAGACCTTTTTCCAGACCTTCCGCGAGACCTTTTTCCATGCCTTTTGCGAGGCCTTTTTCCATGCCTTTCTTCAGGCTGTCATTGATGAAGGCTTTTTCGATGCGGACACTGTCCCAATAACGGTCATAGGCAAGCAGCTCTTCGTCGGTGAAGCCGCCCTCTTCGCATATCTCCAAAGCTTTGCGGATATGCTCGTCGGCCAGTAGGTCATCGGATACCTGCTGTTGGCGCTGTACGCCTATCTCCTTGAGGAAACGGAGCCAGAGTACGGCCATCCTTTTGTTGGCATACCGCTCCAGTTCAATGTCTTTCCGGAGTTCTATCAAGACAAATTCCAGTCCCTTGATGATCTCGTCGCTGTTTTCTATATTGACTATCTTGTAGTGATGATAGGCTTTGGGGGTTTGTTGGTCGAAGTTTTCATCGAGGATGCCCAAGCCGTAGACAGGTTGCAGCAGTTCGTAATTCTCGCCTCTCCACAGTTACCTGACGTAGGCTTTGGAGGCATTGAAGACCATGCGGCTATAGAAAGAATCCGTCCACAGTACCTGCATCTCGACAATGAACTGGCGTCCGTAGTTGTCAATACAGCGGACATCGACAATGGAGAGCTTCTTAGCCGGGTTTTCGGGGACAATTTCGGGATGCAGGTATTCAACATCCTCTATCTCCTGACCGGGATCCAAAGGCATCAGGGCATTGAGGAAACTCATCAACAAGTCTTTGTGTTCACCGAATATCCGCTTGAACACAAAATCATTCTTAGGATCTAAATACCTTTTCATCGCGTTCTTTTTATTATGAATACACAAAGATAATCCTTTTTATTCTTATTCCTGTACATCACAACCC
>JAISQD010000080.1 GCA_031274415.1 Tannerellaceae bacterium
GATGTGGTCGACGAAACCGGCAGGATGCTGAAAGAGAAGATCGAATCGGGGGCTTTGCAGCTTCCTCCCGGCGTGTCGTATGCCTTTGCCGGGAATTACGAACAGCACCGCCGCGCCACCAGGCGCCTCCTCATCGTGATCCCCTTGAGCCTGCTGGCCATCCTGCTGATCCTCTATTTCCGTTTCCGTACGCTGACGGCTTCGCTGATTCACTTTTCGGGGGTGTTTGTCGCTTTTGCCGGAGGCTTTATCCTGCTGTGGCTCTATGGCGAGCCGTGGTTTATGAACTTTTCGGTAGGAGGGGAGAATGTGCGCGACCTGTTCCAGATGCATACCGTGAACCTCAGCATAGCGGTCTGGGTCGGGTTTATCGCCCTGTTCGGCATCGCTACGGACGACGGGGTATTGATGGGAACGTATATCCACCAGACGTTCGTCGACGAGGATCCCCAGACACGGAAAGAGATACGCGAGGCCGTTGTCCGTGCGGGATTGCGGAGGGTGCGTCCGGCAGCCATGACGACGGCTACGACACTGATCGCCCTCCTGCCCGTCCTCACCTCCACCGGCAAAGGGGCCGACATCATGGTACCGATGGCGATCCCCACGTTCGGCGGTATGCTGATCCAGTCGATGACCATGTTCGTCGTCCCCGTATTGCAATGCTGGTGGCGCGAAAGTAAAATAAAAAACAATCCATAAACAGAAGTACATGAAAAGATATATCATCCAATACAGTATTATCCTTGTTTTCCTGACAGCGTATGCCGGCGTTCGCGCTACGGGGGAGGATTCGCTGGCGGTCTACCTGGCCGTCGCCGCGCGGGAGAACCCGTCGGTCAGGGCGGCATTCCTCGACTACGAAGCGGCCTGCCGGAAGCTGCCACAGGCCGGCGCGTATGCCGACCCGACGTTTGAAGCCGGCATCTTCCCCGAACCGATGGAGTTGGCCGCTGGCCGCCAGGTCGCCCAGTTCCGGCTGATGCAGATGTTCCCCTGGTTCGGTACGCGCAAGGCTGCCCGCACGGAGGCGCAACACATGGCGAACATGGCCTTTGAGCAGTTCCGCGAGGCGCGCGACAATGTCTTCATGGAGGTCTATACCCAGTGGTACGCGCTGTGCAGCCTGCGGCGGAAGATCGTCAACAACAAAGAAAACCGGCAATGGCTGGAGCAATTGGAACAGTTGGCGTTACGGAAATTCTCCTCCGGCACAAACAGCCCCGAAAAGGGGTACGCCTCTTCCGCCGGGAACGCTTCACCGGCGACTGCGCCCACCGCCTCTTCCGGCGGAATGGATATGGGCGGACCTGCAGCTACGTCAACGGCTACCATACCGCCATCCTCCTCAGGTAACTCCGGGGGGATGCAGATGAAGGCGGGTATGGGCGGAGTGTCCGGGGGCATGTCCGAAGTACTACGCATACAGCTTGAAATTATGGAATTAGAGAGCAATATGGAAAGCCTGGAGGCCGAGATCGCAGCGGGGAAAGCACTCTTCAACACCCTCCTGAACCGCCCGGCGGATAGCGAAGTAGCGATACCGGACGAATGGCAACAGCTCCCTTTCCGGCCGGATGTGGAAACCATCCTGCACGAAGTGGACGGACGGAATCCCATGCTGGGCATGCTCCGGGAAGAGGCGCTGGCCTATGAAGCCAAAGCGGAGATGGACAGGAAGATGGGATATCCCATGTTTGGCGTCGGGCTTCAGTATATGCTGATGTCTCCCCTCAAAACGGACAACCTCAGGCAGGAAGAGGCGATGGGAGGCAACGATCAGATGACGATGATGAACGGGAAGGATATGGTGATGCCCATGGCGTCGATCACGATCCCCCTGTACCGCAACAAATACAAAGCCGCCCGCAAGGAAAGCCAGCTGCGCCGCGAGGCAAGCGAAGCCAGACAGGTGGATACGTTCAACAAGCTGCGGGCAACGCTTTACCAGTCGCTTTACATCCTTGAAGATGCCGAACGAAAGGCGGATCTTTACCGCCGCCAGGCTGATCTGGCGCGTACGGCAGGCGACCTGGCCATGCAGGAATTTATTTCGGGCAAAAGCGACCTGGGCAGCGTCATACAAGTGCAGCGGCAGCTTCTTGATTACCAATTAAAAGAGGCGGAAGCGATTGCCGGCTACAATACCATGGTAGCAACCATTCAGAAAATGATGAGTTTCCTTACAATAGAATAATCCGTCGGATATGAAAAGAAGACAAGACATACAAAAGGCCTCCCTCATCGTGTTGGGAGGGATCGCGGCAGGGCTGCTGCTGGGGTGGTGGCTGTTCCGCAGTGCGCCCGGACAGACAGGACATGCCCACCATACCGCACATACACATACCGAAGACAAGCCGCAGGTATGGACATGCTCCATGCATCCGCAGATCAGGCAGGATAAGCCGGGTAAGTGCCCCCTTTGCGCCATGGACCTGATCCCCGTGAAGACAGCCGGCACGATCGGCGAAACAGTAGATCAGGACGGGATCATGCTCTCGAAAGAGGCCATGGCGCTGGCCAATATCCGGACAACGGCCGTCAGCCGCAGGAACCCCGTCAAAGAGGTCAGGCTTTACGGCACGATACAGGCCGACGAACGGCTCTCCCATTCGCAGGTAGCACATACCGGCGGACGGATCGAGCAACTGTTTGTCAACTTCACCGGCGAAACCGTCCGCAAAGGGCAGACGATCGCCTCCATCTATTCCCCCGACCTGCTGAACGCCCAGCAGGAGTTGCTCGAAGCGGCAAAGATACAGTCCAGCCATCCGGCAGGGCAGGCGCTCCTCGAAGCCGCCCGCGAAAAGCTCCGCCTCCTGAAACTGACCGATAGCCAGATCGGGGAGGTAGAACAGTCGGGCATCCTCTCCCCTTTGGTAAACGTCGTGGCCAATGCCGGTGGAATCGTCACGGTGAAAAAGGTGGCCGAGGGCGATTATGTCAATCAGGGAAGCGTCCTTTTCGAGCTGACCGACCTCTCGACCGTATGGGCGATGTTCGATGCCTACGAAGCCGACCTCCCCTACCTGAAAACCGGCGATGCCGTAGCCTATACCCTGTCCGCACTGCCTGGCAAAAGCTACCGCGGAAAGATTACCTTTGTCGACCCGGTGATCGACGCCTCCACCCGCACGGCAAAGGTGAGGGTCGAAACGGCGAACCCCGGACTACGGCTCAAGCCCGGCATGTATGCCAATGCCGTCGTCGAAGCGTCGTTGAAGGAGTATGCCGGCAGCCTCGTCGTCCCGAAAACGGCGGTACTGTGGACAGGCAAACGCTCGATCGTATACGTGAAACAGCCGGACGGGGATATGCCTGTTTTCCGGCTACGGGAGATCGGACTGGGCGCCGCGCTGGGTGATGCCTACGTCGTCCTGTCGGGCATCGAAGAGGGCGAAGAGATCGTCACGAACGGCGTTTTCTCGGTCGACGCCAGCGCACAACTGGAGGGCAAACGCAGCATGATGAACAACGATGCCGACGCCGACCCTGCCGCTGGGGAGAGCTGGAAACAGGCGGCATTCGCCGTCCGGGGGCTTTGCGACATGTGTAAGAAGCGGATAGAAAGCGCCGCAAAGGGTGTGGAAGGCGTCTCCTCCGCCGCGTGGGACAAAGCCACCAAACAGTTGCACTTCCATTACGACGCAGAGAAAACATCGTTGGATGCCGTCAGCAAGGCGATCGCAAAGACCGGCCACGACACCGAAAAGGACAAAGCCGCAGACAACGTCTACAACACGCTGCCCGGCTGCTGCAAGTACCGGAAAAAATGACAGCCGCAACAGGTTACCAAGGAGCATATTGCTTTTTTCTCCCCGGATAACAGGAAAATAAAAAACTATTGTTTATTTTGCAGACGGACATATGAATGCATTGTAATTAAATATAGAGTGTATGAAAAAATTAGTTTCCCTGCTACTTGTCGTTTTATGGGCGATGGTACTTGTTTCCGCCCGGAGTTTTGCCCAAGATGTGGTGTCCGTCATGGACTTTGGGGCGAAGGGCGATGGAAAGACCGACGACACGCAAGCCTTTCAGAAAGCGCTCGATTCGTTCGGGACGAAAGGGGGTACGGTGTATGTTCCCATAGGAAGTTATCTCTTTGCCGGTAGTCTGAATGTTCCGCAAGCGGTCACATTGAAAGGCGCTTTCGAATCCGTTCCCTCCCATAACGGCATCCGCAACGCAGGATTGCCCAAACCGGGAGACGACGGGACGACCTTCCTCATCACAGGAAACAGGGGCGACGAACAGGCGCCTCCCTTTATCACCCTCAATACCAACAGCACATTGCGCGGCGTTCTGATGTACTGGCCTCTTCAGGACACGGACAGGATACCCGACGCCTATCCATGGGGGATCGCTATGAGAGGGAAAAACCCGGCTATCCTGGATGTGGAAATGCTGAATCCGTACAATGCCATCGACGCCTCGAACAATGAGCGCGCACTGATCCGCAATATCAGTGGCCAAGCCTTGAGACGCGGGATATTCGTGGACGGGATATACGATATCGGACGCATTGAGAATGTCCATTGGAATCCCTGGTGGAGCATGAAGCCGGCGTTGTTCAACTGGCAGAAAGAGCATGGCGAAGCCTTTATCTTTGAACGTACCGATTGGCATTATGTGGTGAATACGTTCTGCTTTGGGTATAAGACCGGGTATAAGTTCGGCGCCAGTTCGGGAGCGACGGGCGCCTGCAACGGGAACTTCCTGGGTATCGGCGCGGATGCCTGCCAGAATGCCGTACTGGTTGAGCAAAGCGCACCTTTTGGTTTACTGATCACCAATGGAGAATTTGTTGCCATGGACGGCGTTGACCCGACGATGGTTGTCGTAACCGGCAGCAACAACGGAAGCGTACGCTTTGTCAATTGCGCCTTCTGGGGGCCGTGCAATCAAAACGCCGTCATAGACGGAAGAGGGACGGTCGGCTTTTCCGACTGTATCTTCGTACAATGGGACAGGAACAGGGAAGAGCGGGCTTCCATACAGGTAAACGGAGGGACGATACTTGTTCGGGGATGTGATTTCGGCAGCCTTGCCCCTCAGGTCTCCATCGGCGAAAACACATCCCGCGCAATAGTCAGCGAAAACACCGTCAAAGGAAAAGTAAGGATACTCAATCACGGGAAAAACACCTACATACAGGGAAACCTGGGAACGGAGTGACAAAGAAACCAAAACAGGTATCGCTTGCAGAATAAACGATTATTTCTACTTTTGTATGATAAAAGCGGAAAGGTTATTTACTAATTATACACAATATTGACATGAAAAGAGCAGTTTTATTTCTTGCAACCGGATTCGAAGAGATGGAAGCCGTAGGAATAGTTGATGTATTGCGACGTGGGGGGATCGAAACAACCGTTGTCTCCATTACAAGGAAACGCTATGTGACCGGTGCACACGGCCTTACAATAGCCGTCGACGCCTTGCTTTCCAAAACAGATTTTCTTACAGTCGATGCGCTGATATTGCCGGGTGGAATGCCGGGAAGCAGAAACCTGAACGACTGCGAATCCTTGAAACAACTTCTCATAACCCACAATAAGAGAGGAAAGTTGATCGCCGCTATTTGTGCCGCACCATTGGTATTGGGTGGAATCGGATTGCTGTTGGGGTACAAAGCTACATGTTATCCCGGTTTTGAGTCGCAGCTGATTGGAGCGGACATTACGGGGGAAGCGGTGGTTGTTGATAGAAACATGATCACAGGAAAAGGACCGGGGTGGGTCTTCGATTTTGCTTTAGCCATTGTCAAGGCATTAAAGGGAAAAGCGGTGGCCGAAGAGGTGGCAAACGGATTGCTATTGCAAAATTAGAATCCTTTTTGCCGTATCCTGAACCAGACGAAAGCGACTATCCCTTTCAGCATACTGGTTATACTGAGCGCCCACCAAACGCCTGTAACTCCCATTCCCATTGACGAAAGGAATATGGCAAGAGGAATGCGAAGCGTATTAAACGTAATACTGATAATGGCGGGCGGAATCGTACGCCCGGTACCATAGAACAAGCCTTGCATGGTGATCTCAAGCATCATGAACAGCATGGAATACCCATCTATCCGGAGGAAAATGCCGCCGGTCATATACGCTTCTTTTTCAGGAACAATCAACGAAAATACGTCACTACCATAATAGACGAACAGCAAGGTACAAAAAAGGCCGAATACGGATGTCATCACCAATGTAGCACGATAGGCCTCCATGACCCGTCCTTTCTTTAGCGCCGCATAATTCTGGGCGACAAAAGCGCTCAACGCCGTGCTGAATCCTTGCGAAGTATTCCATGCAATCGCCTCGATCTGGCCGCCGACAGTCAGTGTCGTTAAACCGATATGCCCTCCATAGGTAGAGGCAATCCGCCCCATCAGTACATTGATAAAGGCAAAGAATACATTCAGTACGGCAACCGGTAATCCCAATTGGAAAACCCGCAGGGTATACCGTTTCTTTGGTTTGGAAAAGAAAGGAAAATCGCCCAACAAACGGCTACGGTATTTCAACTGATAGACAAAAAGCAGGCAAACAACGCCTTGAGACACCCATGTCGCGCAGGCTGCCCCAGCCACTCCCCAGCCAAAACCGACGATAAAAAGGGGATCTAACAGCATATTCATGATCAACCCCGTCCCGTTGATATAGAATGGCGTTTTGCTCTGTCCGGACGCATTATAAATACCGGTAAAAGAGGCTGAAAGGAAAACAAAAGGGAAGGCCGTCGACACAATCCGCAGATAAGCGACCGCTTTGTCTGCAATAGGGGCAGGCAGTTTATAAATACCGATCACCGAATGGGCAAAGACAAAAAAAAGCGCCCCCCAGCAAAGGGCGATAATCAAAGCAATCGTCAAGCTATGAGAAGAAAAACAACGCGCGTCCTCTGCATTACGCGCTCCGATACTTTGCCCTACGCTCACCTCCGAACCGACCTTCGTCAGCAACGAGATGGAATTGGTCATCCACGTAAGCATACCTACCGCGCCGATCGCCGCCACCGACTCACTCCCCAACCGGCCTACCCAAGCCATGTCGGTAAGGCTATATGCCATTTGAATAAAAGAGGTACCCACGATCGGCATCGCCAGGTTAAAAAGCCGGCGTTTGATAGGTCCGTTTGTCAGATCCTTTGTTCCTTGCATGTTTCATTGACTCAACGGCAACAAAAGTAGGAATAATTTCATATATTTGCCATCACGTAAATTTATCAATAAAAAATATCATGAAGAACATGTCAAGAAGAACTGCTATTAAGACGGTGTTGGCCGGTAGCGCCACAGCCGCTGTTTCAGGAATAACCGCCGCGACGGCTATCACAGGTAAAACCAGCCGGAAGTCCGTACAGTTAAAGGGAAACATCCGTCATTCCGTTAGTAAATGGTGCTTTGGAGATTATGCATTGGACGAGTTTTGCGGGATTTGCAAACGGATCGGGATAGAATCTGTCGAATTGCTCGACCCGAAAGACTGGCCTGTTGTACAACAACATGGCCTGACCGTTGCCATGGCGCAAGGGGCAGGCTTGGGTATTGACAACGGTTTTAACGATCCGGGATTGCACGACGAACTGGTGGCCAGCTACGAAGAGGTGATCCCGCTGGTAGCCAAAGCCGGACTGACGAATCTGATCTGCTTTTCGGGAAGACGCAACGGGGTGACGGATTTACAAGGTTGGGAAAATTGCGAAAAAGGGCTGAAACGGATTACCCCTATCGCCGAAAAGTACAATGTTGTGCTGACGATGGAATTGCTGAACAGCGTCGGACACAAAGACTATTTGTGCGATCATACCGTCTGGGGGGTAGAGCTGTGCAAGCGCGTCGGTTCCCCCAATTTCCGCCTGTTATATGATATCTATCACATGCAGATTATGGAGGGCAATATCATCGAAAATATCCGTAAATACCACTCTTTCTTCTCGCATGTCCATACCGGGGGAAATCCCGGACGCGCAGAGATTGACGACACCCAGGAACTGTATTACCCCGCCATTATGAAAGCGCTCGTTGAGACGGGCTATAAAGGGTTTGTAGGACAGGAGTTCGTCCCCAGAGAAAAAGACAAAATCGCCTCTCTGGAAAAATGCATCCTGATCTGCGATGTATAAACTACTCACTGTTAAATAGCATGGAATTTAACAGGAAATATGTTCGTAGAAAGGCGACGCTCATTATCATCTATCCATTTTTAGGATTAATGATCACGCTGTTCAGGGTACTGCCTATCCGTTGGATAAGGCGGTTTGCCCTGTTTGTCGGGGAATTGGTTTACCGGTACGCCCATACATCACGAAACAGAGCGCTGGCCAATCTGGAAGGTGTCTATGGAGAGGGAAAAACGCAGGAAGAACGGATCGCGATGGCGCGTAACGTGTTTGTTGAAATGGTGAAATCCTTTTTTGACTATGTAGCTTATTCTAAATTAACCGATAAGAAGCGGTTCTTTTCACTGATAGAAGTTGTAGGGCAAGCACATTTACAGGCGGCGTATGAACAGGGGAAAGGGGTGATTTGTTTGGTGCCCCACCTCAGTTCGTGGGAGTTTGCCGCCATAACCCCGCCGATGCTGGGTTACGAAACCTCAGCGGCAAGCGCGGCGATGAAGATCAAATTACTACAAAATAAAATGGTTAAATTCAGGGCGCGGCGCGGAATGAAAAACATCAACCGCGATGGCTCGTATGCCAAACTGGTGGAAACGCTTAGGAAAGGGGAATGTCTTATCCTGATGATCGACCAGGATACGAAAGTGAAGAGTATGTTTGTTGAATTTATGGGGAAACCGGCCTATACACCGACCGGCGCCGCGCGTCTGGCGCTCGAAACAGGAGCGCCGATCGTGCCGATGGCCATGACCCGCAAAGAAGACGACAACTACCGGTTCATTATCTATCCGGAGTTACCCCTGATCAACACAGGCGATCCCGAGGCGGATATCCTGGAGAATACGCAGCGGCAGACGAAGATCATAGAGGAGATGGTACGCGCCTATCCTGCACAATGGGTGTGGATGCATTCCCGTTGGCATACCACGCCGGAAAAGCTCGAAGCGTACCGGCAATCAAAAAGGGAAGAAAAAAAGGAATCATAAAGAAACAGGTATGAAAAGGAATCTGATCGGTATAGGCGGCATGTGGTGCCTGCTTTGGGCGGGATGTATCGCGCCGGGTTATGCGCAAACAGGCGAATGGGTACGCCTGCCGGAGGCGGGAGAAAAGAGGGTTTTGCACGCCGGATGGCATGCACGCAGGGCAAACGAAATCAAAACGGACGGGAATAGCCTCACCGCTGCCCCGTTCGATACGGCGGGATGGCTGAAAGCGCGGGTGCCGGGAACGGTATTGGCCACGTTGCTCGAAAACCGCCTCTATCCAGCCCCCGAACGCAGCATGAACAACGAACTGATCCCCGATATATACGACGCAGGGAACGCCTTTTATACCTACTGGTTCGTATGCCCTTTCCGCCTCGAAGAGCTGCCGGAAGAGGGACGGCAGGTATGGCTGAACTTTCGGGGGATCAATTACAAAGCGGACATCTTCCTGAACGGCAAACGGCTCAACGCCGACACCCACGAGGGCATGTTCCTGCGCGAAAGCTACCCCATCACACCCTACCTCAAAGGAGGGAAAGAGACCAATCTCCTTGCCGTGATCGTCTATCCGCCCGACGACGCGGGCAACCCCAACGGAGGACAGGGCGGAGACGGACGGATCGCACGGAACGTCACCATGCAGTTTACGCCCGGATGGGACTGGATACAGCCGGTGCGCGACCGGAATACCGGGATATGGGACGAGGTATCCGTCACCGTCACCGGAGCGGTGAAGGTGCAGCATCCTTATGTGACGACGCGGGTACCGGGCGTGCGCCTGCCGGAAGGCAGCCAGAAGGAGGCGTTCGTCGCCGCAACGGTAGAGCTGGAAAACACCTCCCCCCATCCGCAGACCGGTACGCTGGTGTGCGAAACCAACGGCGTCCGCCTCACGCAACCCGTCCGCCTGGCGGCAAAAGAAAAGACGGTGGTACGGCTGAAAGAGCTGCCCGTCAGCCAGCCCCGTCTGTGGTGGCCTAACGGCGTAGGGAAGCAGGAGCTGTACGCCATGCGGATCACGTTCGAGACCGCCACAGGGAAAGTCAGCGACAGCCGGAGCCTGCGCTACGGGATACGCGAAATCACGTCCGGAATATGCCCCGCTACGGGAGGGCGCAAGTTCTACGTCAACGGGCAACCGGTCTATATGCCCGGCGGCAACTATATCGCCTCCGACTGGCTGCTCCGCCTCTCGCCCGAACGCTACCGCGCCGAAATCCGTTTCCATGCCGAAATGAACCTGCGCATGATTCGCGTATGGGGCGGCGCCTTGCTGGAACGGCCTGAGTTTTACGACGCCTGCGACGAGTACGGCCTCTTAGTCTTTCAAGACCTCTGGGGAAGCGGCGACTGCAACGGCGCATGGGAAGATCCGATGAAAGCCGACTCGCGCGAACGCCGCTGGGAATACCCCGACAACCACAGCCTCTTCCTCGCCTCCGTCGAAGACCAGGTCAAAATGATACGCAACCACCCCAGCCTCTGCCTCTGGTGCGGCGCCAACGAGTGGCCGCTGGCCCGTGATATCGACGAGGCGTTGAAGAACGATCTTTTCCCCCGCCTGGATCCCAACCGGTTATTCATCAGCTATTCCACCGATACGCTCTTTACACGGAATACCATCGGCGGCGTGGGCGACGGCCCCTATGGCATTCAGGAGCCGGAATGGTTCTTTACCTTCCGCTCCACGCCGTTCAACCCGGAGGCCGGATCGGTCGGGTCGCCCGAAATAGAGAGCATGCGCGAGATGATGACGGATGAGGAATTGAGCGTCCTGCCCCGCGGCCAACACCTGCATCCCACCTGGAGATACCACCGTGATCTCGGCTATGGCAACCACCTCGAACGCTACGGCGAAGTCGCCGATATCGACACCTACTGCAAATATGCCCAGGCCGTGAACTACGACCAGTACCGCAGCTTCATGGAAGGCCGCGCCTCCCACATGTGGGAATGGTACACGGGGATCCTGATATGGAAAACCCAGAACCCGTGGACTTCCCTCCGCGGACAGATGTACGACTGGTACCTGGATGTCAACGCCTCGCTTTACGGGACACGCAAAGGCTGCGAACCCCTGCACCCGCAATATCATCTCACCGACAAACGGGTAGAACTCGTCAATACCGCATTGGGCAGCCACTCCGTCACGCTGAAAGCCCAACTGTGGAACGCCGGCGGCACAGCCGTCTGGGAAAAGGAAGAGGCCGTAACGATAGGGGCAAACGAGGTCAAACGCCTCTTCCCCGTCCCCGAACCCCAAGGCGTGGAGGGCGTTTATTTCCTGAAACTGGAGCTATGGGAAAAGGGACAACGGCTGACCACCAACGTCTACTGGCTCACCACCCGCGCGGGCGACTATACGACGCTCTCCCTTTTGCCCCGTACCACGCCCGCCGTGCAGACGGCGCTTTCGCAGTCGGGGGATAGATATACCGGTACCGTACGCCTCCGCGCCGGCGCCCATATCTCTTTTTTCAACCGGATCAAGGTGTTTGACAAGACCACCGGCCAACGCATCCTGCCCGTGCACTACTCCGACAACTACATCACCCTCATGCCCGGTGACGAACAGGAGATCACCCTCCAATTCACCTCACCCCTTCGCAAGGAAGATATAGACATCGCAGTAAACGGATGGAACATGTAACCTGTTGGCTCTCGTAAGATTTGCGTTAAACAAAAAGCAATTACAAAGAAATACTTAATGAGCCTAATTTTTCAGATATGTCGGTAAGCGCAAATTTCAGTGTCTCTATTTCCTGACTGGTGAAATGGGCAGGCTTTCCATTAACCACATTTCCATTAATACGCTGGTAAAGCCACGTATCCGATTTGTTGAAATAGGTTTTCGCAATATAAACAAGGGAAATAGCAGGTATTACATCTTGCATTTTCTGTTTTAGCACGAGTTCCGTTACCCTATCTGCCGTTTCTTTAGCAGATTCAACCATTGCATCTGCAAATTGATCTGGATTTTCATGAATAAGTTCCTGCATCTTAGTATCAACAATATCCCGATCCTTATCGCTCTTTGCCTCGCAAAAAGCCTTTTTTAATTCATTTATTCTCTCTTTCATGATGATTCCTTTTTTTAATGACCAAGTTCTTTAAGCCTTTCAGTTATTATTTGTATTTGTTCATCGAAGTAGGCTTTTGTTTTCTCCGATCTTCCACTTACTTCCTTGTAGTATGAGAGAAAGAATAAAAGTTCTTTTTCAAGATGCTTTTTTTCTTCTTTCATTTCTTTGCTCAACATATTGAATAACGCTTTTTGTTTAACAATGCAAATATAATAATGATTTCCTTATTGTACGGATTTTTTGAGTAATTATTTCTTGATAGGTGAAACTAAAATAACGTGAGTTCGATAGAAGAAAGAGCCGTCCTGCACGGACCTGTCATTTCTTTTCTCAGAGTTTTTTTTTGTCTTGTACTGAAAAAAGTTTACAGTAGTAGTAACATAAAAACTGTAAAGAAATGCGAACGACAAAAGGAGTAGATGATGCTTTTCGTATAAAGATAATCAAAGAGCATCTGTCAGGAAGTAGTAAACGATCATTGGTAAAGAAGTACAAATT
>JAISQD010000104.1 GCA_031274415.1 Tannerellaceae bacterium
TAGAAGAGGATGAGCAGGATGACCTCTTGCTCGTCTTTAACCACGTATGGACGAATACGCGCCAATATGTCGATTACGTCGGCAGGCAGGATTCGGCCTGGTATATTACGGGCAAAGGATTAATCTGGCATTCCGGGATCAATAATAAAAGCCGGTATGTGGTCGAGAACTACCGCAAAGCGTTGGATGCGCCGGGCGAATGGTATCTGGGACGCGACGGCTGGTTATGGTATATCCCCATGCCGGGCGAAACGCCGGAACAGACCACAGGTATGATGCCCGTAATCGAACGGTTCCTCAGCATACAGGGCAAGCCCGGACAGCCGGTGGAGCATATCCGTTTCGAAAATATTCGTTTCGAAGCAGCCGCCTACCGGACGCCGGCCGGCGGATACTGTGATCCGCAAGCGGCCATGTCCGTCGAGGCGACGGTGATGCTGGACGAGACGCGGCATGTGGAGTTCCGCAACTGCGACATAGCGCATACCGGCCTGCATGCGATCTGGTTTCGCAACAACTGCTCGTATGGCAAGGTAGAACATTGCCACCTGTACGATCTGGGTGGCGGTGGCGTGAAAATAGGGACGACAAACATCCCTGCTGACGAGAGGCTAACCCGCCATATTAAGGTAGATAACAACATTATTCACCACGGGGGACATGTCTTCCCCTCGGCTGTAGGCGTCATCATCTTCAATGCGGGCGACAACGAAATTACCCATAACGAGATCGCCGACTTCCGCTATTCCGGCGTGTCGGCGGGATGGGTCTGGGGATACGCCCATAGCCCCAGTAAGCGCAACAGGATCGCGTTCAACCATATCCATCACCTCGGATGGGGCGAACTGTGTGATATGGGCGGCGTCTATATGCTCGGCGCGTCGGAGGGTAGTACGGTGAGCAACAATGTGATTCACCATATCTATTCCTACGAATACGGCGGATGGGGCTTGTACACCGACGAGGGTTCTTACGGTATCGTGATGGAAAATAACCTGGTATATGCCTGTAAAGATGCGGGGTTTCACCAGCATTACGGCAAGGAGAACATCATCCGCAACAATGTCTTCGCCTCCAATTTCATCCATACGATCCAATTCTCACGTTTGGAAGAGCACCTCTCCTATTCGTTTACCAACAACATTATCTACCTCGACCGCGGAAAACTCATCACATTCTACGGCGGAAACGAATACCGGAAAGCCCATATCCGGTACGACAACAACTGCTATTGGGATGCCCGCAAGCAACCGCTTGAATTTTACGGAAAATCGTTTGCCGAATGGCAAACGCTGGGAAGGGATGCGCACTCCATCGTGGCCGACCCGCTCTTTGCCGACCCTGCCCGGTATGATTTTCGTATCGGCAACCGTCAGGCGATCAGGAAGATCAAGTTCAAACCCTTCGACTACTCCGAAGCCGGCGTATACGGCGACGACGCATGGAAAGCAAAAGCCGCCATGCCGGAAGAGCTGGAAAAGAAGTTTGACGACGCCGTTCACGCCCTGATGGCCCCGGAAACTATTGTGTATGTCGCTCCCGATGGGGATGACCGGAACGCAGGGACAGTAGAGCAGCCATTGAAGAGTCTGGAAAGGGCAAAAAACGCCGTGCGGACGATACGTGCCGAAAAGCTCCGACAGCGAGTGACGGTCTGTTTCAAAGGCGGCGTTTATCCGTTGGAGCAAATGGTCGCCTTTACGCCGGAAGATTCGGGGGAAAAGCAGTCGCCCGTTGTCTACAAAGCGATGGAGGGGGAGACGCCTGTTTTTACAGGCAGCAAAGCCCTTGCAAAATGGACGGTAGCAGATGGCGCCGGCGAATGGGAACATTTATCGCCATCCCTGCACGGCAAGATCTATGTCACCGATCTTCCGTCGGCAGGTATTACCGATTACGGCGATCCTACCGACAAGGGGAAAAGGCCGGAACTGATCTGCAACGGACAACTCCAGACCCTGGCACGCTGGCCCGACAACGGCTTTGTTCGCGCCGGACAGGTAAAAGGAGCGACGGCGCTGCCGGAGAACTATACCCGTGTGCGTGGCACGAAAGAGGGCGTTTTTGACTATACGGACAGGTATCAGGACAGGTGGGCGTCCGAACCGGACATCCGCCTGGGCGGTTACTGGTATTGGGACTGGAGCGACGAGTTCCAGAAAGTTGACCGCTGGGACGCCTCCCACCAGACGGTCTATCTCCGCGAACCGTTCCACAACTACGGATACAAGGACAGCCTGAGGTATTTCGGCCTGAACCTGTTTTGCGAAATCGACCAACCGGGCGAATGGTATCTGAACCGCAAGACGGGCAAGCTCTATTGGTATCCTCCGCAAGACGTCGATCTTTCGACGGCGGAAATAACCCTGACCTGTTTCAACGAACCTTATATGGTCGAAATAAACGATTGCGCGCACCTCACGCTGGAGGGGTTGACTTTCAGGGAAGGCAGAGGATCGGCTATCCTGATCTCTGGCGGGAAGAACAACAGGCTGTCCGGTTGCCGGATCGAACGCTTCGGCGTGGACGGCGTCCACATTACGGGCGGTACAGGGCATGGCGTCAGCGGGTGTTTCCTCTCGACGTTCGGACATGGCGGACTGAAGATCGAGGGCGGAGACCGTAAGACGCTTCAACCGGGCCGGCATTTCGTGGAGCATACCGTCGTCGAACATTTTTCCCTGTTCAAGCGGACGTATGAGCCGGCCATCCGTTTGGAGGGATGCGGTATGCGTATCGCCAATAACCGCCTGCGGTACTCCTCTTCATCGGCCATGCGCCTGGAAGGGAACGATTTGACGGTGGAGTACAACGAGATCAGCCACGTGGTCAACGAATCGGACGACCAGGGCGCTCTTGATATGTGGTATAACCCGTCGTACAGGGGGAATGTAATCCGCTACAACCGCTGGTCGGACATAGCGGGCGGAACAAGGCACGGTGCGGCAGGCGTCCGGTTCGACGACATGATATCGGGGACGCTTGTCTACGGAAACCTGTTTGAACGGTGCGGAGCGGTAGAGTTTGGCGCCGTGCAGATACACGGAGGGAAAGAGAACCGTATCGAGAACAATGTGTTTTACCGGTGCCTGGCGGCAGTCAGCTTTTCTTCGTGGGGAGAGAAAAGATGGCTGGAGGAGCTGGAGAATCCTGTCATACGGCGGAAGCTGTACGAAGAGGTCAATATCTTCTCGGATGCCTATCTCAAGAAATACCCCGAACTAAAAGATCTTCGCCGGAACGTCGATGCCAATACCATTACCGACAACCTGATCCTCTCCTGTGAAAAGACGTTCATCCGCCTGAACGACCGGCAGACAGTTGGGAACAATACGGAGGTAGACGCCGGAGATAAAGCGATCGAAGCCTTTTGTACGCCGGAGGTATTGGCAACGTATGGTCTTCAACCGATACCGGTCGGGCAGATCGGCCCGAAAAACAACCGCTGGATAACAGAGAGTGCATCCTTTTCCGAAAGAGTATGCATCCTTTCCCGAAAGAGGATGCATCCTTTTTCGAAAGAGGATGCATACTTTTCTGAAAGAGGATGCACCCTTTTTAAATATATATGGTTATGAACAGATTGGTTTATCTTTTACCGGCTCTATGCCTGGCCGGTTGTGTGTCGGACAACGGCGGAAAGGAGCGGCTGACCGACTTTGTCGACCCTTTTATCGGTACGGCTTATGTAGGGCATACGCACCCGTCGGCCTCCCTGCCTTTCTCGATGGTGCAGGTGGGGCCGGATACCGGTATCGACGGGTGGGAACATTGTTCCGGCTACCGCGATACGGACCGTACGGTCATGGGCTTTTCCCACACCCACCTGAGTGGTACGGGAGCGGCTGAGATGGGCGATATCCTGATCATGCCCGTCGTGGGGGATATCCTCTTCGACGCCGGTACGGTCGAAAACCCCGATGCCGGCTACCGCTCCCGTTTCCGGCAGGAGAACGAGGTCGCCCGCCCCGGATATTACAAGACCCTGTTGGACGACTACCGGATAGAGGCGGAGATGACGCTAAAGCCACGGACAGGCTTTCACCGTTACCTCTTCCCGGCAAGCGATAAGGCCGGTATCCTGCTGGATATGGCGCATGGCATCGGCGACGAGGCCTACGAAAGCTTTATCCGTGCCGTCAATGACTCGACCATTGTCGGCGTACGCAAATCAAGCGGCTTTACGCGCGACCATGCCTACTATTTCGCCGCCCGTTTCTCCCGGCCTTTCGGGCAAACCGTCGTATGGCAAGACGGCGTCGTGACGGAAAGCCGCCAGGCGGAGGGCGTCAAGACCAAAATGCATATCGGCTTCAATACGTCGAAAGGCGAGGCCATATTGGTGAAAGTCGGGCTTTCCACCACCGGCGTTGATGGCGCCTTGAACAACCTGGAGGCGGAAATACCCGGATGGGATTTTGAACGCACCAGGGAAGAGGCCGACCGGACATGGAACGACTACCTGTCCCGGATAGCCGTTGTCCCGACCGGCGGCGATCAGAAAATCTCCTTTTATACCAGCCTCTATCATGCGCTCCTGATGCCCAACCTGGTGACGGACGTCGACGGGAAATATACCGGTTGGGACAAAGAGCCGCACCGGAGCGTCGATGGGGAGATGTACACCAACTTCTCTCTGTGGGACACCTACCGGGCGCTTCATCCTTTCCTGAACCTGCTCTATCCTGCGGAAAACGGCCGCTTCGTCAAATCCATGCTCGAACGGCACAAGCAGACAGGCCTCCTGCCGACCAACGAGTATGGGTTGTGCGAAACGTGGTGTATGATCGGCAACCATGCCGTCCCCGTCATTGTAGACGCTTTCCTCAAAGGCGACACCTCTTTCAGCCCCGAAGCGGCCTACGAAGCGGTCAGGCATGCACAGACGGCCGAACATACGAAAGCCGACTGGCCGAACTACGATAAGTACGGCTATTTCCCGTTCGACCTGAGCGCCTCCGAATCGGTATCCCGGACTTTGGAATCGGGTTACGACGACTATTGCGTGGCGTTGATGGCTAAAGCGTTGGGAAAAGAGGAGGATTATCTATTCTTCATGAACCGCGCCGGGTTTTACAAAAACCTGTACGATCCCGCCACCATGCTGGTCAGGGGACGCAACTCCAAAGGCCATTGGCGCACTCCATTCCACTCATTCTCCCTCACCAGCGAATCGCAAGGCGGTGATTACACCGAAGGAAATGCCTGGCAATGGACGTGGCACATACAACACGATATACCCGGACTGATCGACCTGTTCGGATCGAAAGAGGCGTTTGTTACAAAATTAGATTCGTTGTTCTTCATCAACGTGGATGAACTGCCCGGCATCGTGGAAGTACCCGACGTCACCGGACTGATCGGCTTGTATGCGCACGGCAACGAGCCAAGCCACCACATCGCCTATATCTATGCCTACGCGGACAGGCCGGACAAAACGGCTGAAATCATCCGCGAAATATTCGACAAATACTATCTGCCTACGCGCGACGGCCTCTGTGGAAACGACGACTGCGGCCAGATGTCGGCCTGGTATATCTTTTCGGGCATGGGCTTTTATCCGGTCGATCCGGTATCGGGCGAATATGTACTGGGCTCACCCCAGATACCCCGCGTATCCTTGACGCTTCCCAACGGGAAAACCTTTACGGTCGTCGCAAACAACCTGTCCGAAACGAACAAATACGTCCGCTCCATTCGTCTGAACGGACAAACCGTCACAGGAAAAACCATCCGGTACGAGGAAATCAAGGACGGGGGAATGCTCGAATTTGATATGGACAACAGGGAAGACCTGACGCACTATGTCGATCCGTTTATCGGGACGGCTTACGTCGGCCATACACATCCCGCCGCCCAACTGCCCTTCGGCATGGTGCAGGTAGGGCCGGATACGGGCACCGATAAATGGGAACATTGTTCCGGCTATTTCAACGACGATTCGTCCATCATCGGATTTTCGCATACCCACCTGAGCGGCACCGGTTGTCCCGATATGGGAGACATCCTCTTCATGCCCGTAACGGGAGATATCCTGTTCGAGCGGGGAGACGAAAAGAACACCGCCACAGGTTATCGTTCGGCCTTTTCGCACGACACGGAAGAGGCGCGACCGGGCTATTACAAAGTCCGCCTGGACGATTACGATATCCGGGTCGAACTGACGGCTACCGCACGCGCCGGATTCCACCGGTACACCTATCCTGCCTCGAAACAGGCCGGGATCATCATTGACCTCGGGCATGGGATAGGCGATAAACCGGTGGAAACGGAGATGCAGTTTCTGAACGATTCAACGCTCGTGGGGAAAAGGCGTTCGACGGGTTTTGTCAACGACCACACCTACTATTTCTGTGCCCGCTTCTCCCGTCCGGCGACGCAGATCCGTTCGTTCGCCGATGGGCAAACCGGCGAAGAAAGAAGTATCCAAGGCGTGACGACCAAATACGCCCTCCTGTTCGCCACCCAAAAAGGGGAAGAGGTATGGGTGAAAACGGCGCTCTCGACCACAAGCCGGGAGGAGGCCATCCGCAACCTGGAGGCGGAGATACCTGGTTGGGACTTCGCCGCCGTCCGCCGCCAGGCTACAAACGTTTGGAATGATTACCTGGGGAAAATAGCGATCCAACCGGTGGACAACGATCAGAAGATATCATTCTACACATCCCTTTACCACGCCCTTCTCATGCCCAATCTGATCACGGATGCCAGCCAGGCGGACGACCGGTATACCAACTTTTCCTTATGGGACACCTACCGGTCGACCCATCCCTTTTACAACATCCTCTATCCGGAGAAAAACGCCCGCTTTGTGCTGTCCATGCTCGACCTGTACCGCCAACGGGGCGTATTGTGCACCAACGAATACGGACAGAACGAAACCTGGTGTATGATCGGTAACCATGCCGTGCCGGTCGTCGTCGATGCCTGTCTGAAAGGAATCTTGACGGAAAACAGGGAGCTGGCCGCCGAAGCGGTCTTTACCTCCCTCACCCGCTCGCACGAAAAGTCGGACTGGGAACTCTACGACACCTACGGCTACTACCCTTTCGACCTCCTGGATGTGGAGTCCGTATCGCGCACGATGGAACATTGCTACGATGATTATTGCGCGGCATTGATGGCGGAACTGGTCGGAGACACCGCTAAGCAAACCTTTTTCCGGAAACGCTCCGATAACTTCAAAGCCCTCTTCGATCCCGAAACCCGCCTGATGCGCGCCAAAGATTCGAAAGGACAGTGGCGTACGCCTTTCGACCGCTTCCTCCTTTCGCATGCCGGCACGAGCGGGGGCGATTATACCGAAGGAAACGCCTGGCAATATACCTGGCATGTCCAGCACGACATTCCCGCCTTAGTCGAACTGATCGGGGGAAAAAAGGCCTTTGAAACCAAATTGGACTCGTTGTTCTTTTTAGACGTCCGCTCCCTGGGCGGCGGGTTTCATGGCGACGTAACGGGTATGATCGGACAGTACGCCCATGGCAACGAACCGAGCCACCACGTCGCCTACCTCTACAACTACGCCGGCGCAGCCCATAAAACGCAGGAGATCATACGCCGGATTTTCGACGACTTCTATTTCCCCCGTCGCGACGGACTGAGCGGCAACGACGATTGCGGACAGATGTCGACCTGGTATATGTTCTCCGCTTTAGGCTTTTACCCCGTCGACCCCGTGTCGGGAGCATACCTGACCGGCGCTCCGCAGATGCACGAGATCACGCTCGACCTCCCCGGCGGAAAACAGTTCAGGATGAAAGCGCATCACCTGTCGAAAGAAAACAAATACGTCAAGTCCGTCCACCTGAACGGCAAACCCATCCCCGGCTTCACCATCACATACCGCGACATCATGGCCGGCGGACTACTCGAATTTGATATGGCCGCCGAACCGTCCGCCGAATAACGGCATATCATGGGACAGCTATTTTCTTCCATACAATTTATACGGGAACATGCCGGGGATGATGTGCACCGGTTGTTGTTAAATGCTTCACGGTATCCGGAGGTAGATATGCCTTTCGTTGTCGAACAAATCGCCATCAGGCGTCAGATACGCGAAAAGCTTCCCGTATGGTATGCAAACGAGGCGGTCGTTTTTCCTTCCCGATTGGCTGCAGAACAATCCTCTTCCGAACAGACGGCACGTTATAAACAACGGTTGGTAGCCGGTCGCGTACACGTATGCGATTTGACGGGTGGAATGGGAGTAGACAGCTTTTTCCTCTCATGCGCAGTAAAACGCCTGACCTATATTGAGCGTCACAAGGCGTATTGCGATGCCGCCCGGAAAAACTTTGCCGCCCTTAATGCCTGCAACATAACAGTATGGGAAGGCGATGCTGCCGGGTTACTGCCGGATTTGCCGGAAACGGATCTCTTCTATATCGACCCGGCAAGGAGGGGGAAAGGGGACAAACGCCTTTTCGCCCTGCAGGATTGCGAACCCGATTTACGGGAATTTGCGCCTGTATTATTGGGACGCGCACCGGAAGTCATCGCCAAACTATCGCCGATGGCGGATATCAGCCATACCCTGTCGCTACTTCCGGCAACCGTCGAAGTACACATCCTTGCGGTCAGGAACGAAGTAAAGGAGTTGTTGTTTGTTATGAAACGGGACAGGGAGGTTGTCGCGCCTGTCATATGGTGCGTCAATTTCACGACAGAAGGAAGGGAAGAGACATTCTCTTTCCGGACAGAAGAGGAGAAAGCGACTCCCCTTCGCCTGTCAGCCCGTCTAATGACTTACCTGTACGAACCGAATGCCTCTCTCCTGAAAGGCGGTGCATTCAAACGCATCGCGACCTGTTACGGGATAGAAAAACTGCATGTAAACAGCCATCTGTATACATCGAACAGGTTAGTAAGCGATTTTCCCGGCAGGATATTCGAAGTAGAAGAGACATTTCCCTTCGCCGGCAAACGGTGTAAAACGCTTGCCCAAACCATTCCACAGGCAAATATCACAACCCGCAACTTCCCCCTTACGGCAGAAGCGTTGCGTGAACGGACAAAGATACGAGACGGAGGAGATATCTATCTTTTCGCCACAACGATCGCAAAAGATGAGAGAATACTGATCAAATGCCGGAAATCCACTCTTGGATAAACACCCTTTGGGTATAGAAAATGACATCGACAACACAACTGGGTAGTCGGAACAACGTCACCAATCATCCATACGATTCGTGATAGAGCCTTTCTCGTTTATTCCCCGCAATATTGGAAGGACAGACCAGATTCCATCACAGGTATAGTGCGCTCCGGCTTTTAGTAGCCGTTTGCTTGCCTTGGACCTTAATTCATGGATTTCGGATTCGGGGAGAGCCTCCAACTGGCTTCTGGTTAGCCCGGTTTCATTTCCTGAAAGCGTCAGGCCAATAGTCCACATGCCGGCATTCAATCCTTCCTGAATATCGGCGACGGTGTCTCCTATTTTCACCATTTGGGAAGCCGGATACCTGTTCATCCGTTTCATGTTTTCAAATAGCATAAAAGGAGAAGGCCGGCCGTAGGGGACTTCATCCGAAGCGACAATACAGTCCGGGATAAACCCTTTCTCCGACACCAACGGTATGATGTTTCGCATCATACTGCCCACATATCCGGTTGTTGTACCGAACTTGACGCCATTTTCACGGCAAAACTCCAGCAGCTCTATCGCTCCCGGGATGATATCGCAGTGGCTTTTTACCACCTCTGCCAATTGTGGCTCCACCATGGCATATAGCCTATCCACATCCTCTTCTCCGGAAGGTTTTCCGTATCTCTCCTGCCAGAGGGTTATGATACGCGGTTCCTGCATGATAGCCTGTATGTGGGCTTTTTTAGACAAGCCCATGGGTTTGCGGGCTTCTTCCCATGTGATGTCGATCCCTTTTTTCTTAAACACGTCGACAAAAACCGTTACAGGGGCTATACACCCGAAGTCGATGACCGTTCCTGCCCAGTCACATATGATTCCTTTTATTTTTTTTCGTTCATCCATTTCCGGTTATTTTTAGTTTGTCCAATACATTGATTCTTCTACCGCCCTGATGAATTGATGCATATCATCCTCGTATATATCGCCAATATGGCCTATCCTGAATGTCTCCGCCTCAGTCAGTTTTCCGGGATAGATCACAAATCCTCTTTTTTTAAGTTCCTGATAGAAGCGGGGGAAATGATATGCGGGATGCTGTGGAGGATAGAAGGAGGTAATGATGATCGATTGATATTGTTCGGGAATCACCGGCTTAAAACCCAGTCGTTCCATCCCTTCCCTCACGATCCGGCAGTTGTTCCGGTAACGCGTCTCCCTTGCAGGAATGCCTCCCTCTTTTTCCAGTTCCAATAAAGCCTGGTAAAAAGCGCGGACGACATGTGTAGGCGACGTAAAACGCCATTTCCCTTTCCCTTTCTCCATCTGAATCCATTGGTCGTACAGGTCTAACGAATGAGAACGCGCCCGGCCTTCACATTTGGCCAACTCGTCCTTTTTTACGATCGCAAACCCGAAACCGGGAACACCTTGTATACACTTATTGGCGCTACTGACCACATAGTCGATATCCATCCCCGAAATATCCATATCAATGCCCCCCAGACCGCTCATTGAATCAATCAGGAGAAGTTTGTTGTGCCGCTTCGCTATTTTAGCGATGGCCGCTACCGGGTTCAGAATACCGGTCGTTGTTTCTACATGGACGGCTGCCACATGCGTAATAGACCGGTCGCGGGATAAGGCCTGTTCAAAAAGCGTTAAATCAGGAATTTCGACATCATGCGCACGTTGAACGATTGTTTCAATCCGTAATGTGCGTGCGATGGTCGCTATCCGGTCTCCGTAAGCGCCGTTGGCCAATACCAATAGTTTGCCGTTTTCAGGCATCATGCTTCCGACCACCGATTCCACGACAAACGTGCCGCTACCCTGCATCAGCACGGTTGTATACCTGCTCATATCGCCATTCAACAGCGACAGGAGGCGGCAACGTAAATCCTGTACCAGTTGGTTGTAGTCTTCGTCCCATGTACACCAGTCTTTCAGCATCGCCTCTTTGACCCCATCGGAAGTTGTCAGCGGGCCGGGCGTGAGTAGCAGGTAGGGACGGGAAGGAACTGTTTTCATATATATGCTGTTTTTAAATGGTGGATATTCCTGTATTGCAAACGGGTAAAGAGATACCCTCCGCCAATGAGCAGGCAGATGATTCCGGTTATGGAGACGCCCAGGCTGATATACAATAACAGCTTGCTGTACGGGACGGAAGAGACGAAAAATTCCCGGTAACATAACAGCAGGGCAGAACACACATACCCTGCCGAGTCGCAGATATAGATCAGGAAACCGGCATTGGCTTTTACCCTGAACAACGCGATAAACCGGTCGAAATAAACGCTCTGAATCACGATGTAGGAGAGAAAGACGCCGCATCCGTTACAGATAAACCAGCTGAGTGGGGAGATGCCCCCGTTTATGTAGACGATAGAACTGCCTGCCAAAAGCAATAACCCGGTAAGCAGAATGATATGCATAGCGACAAAACTCTTTTTGTTGGAACGGAAGAACGACAATAATCCGATCACAAACAGGACAAACAAACCGATCCCCAATTCAACAGCCGAAAAAATAGACATCGACCCGTCGATGCCTATTTCGTGGGCGATCTCTACCATGAAATCATCCCTGAAATCGCGGAAAAGAGTGAGCAATGCATTGATAGCAACAATACAGAATATCCCCACGCCGAATGTACGGATCAATCCCCGTTTATCTTTTTTTGTCATGGGTTCACGTTTCGTCCGTTGGGCAATATCGTCTGTATTCTGCATAGGTATGCGGGATAGCATCCAAAGGAAAAGGAGGAAAGGAAAAACAAAAACCAGCCCTTCCACCGCCGGCATCCAAAATTCGTCGACATGAAACGAGCGTTGAATAAAGAAATAGGCGGATTTAAGGATACCCGAACCGATAATCATGCTGATCGACAACCCTAAGGATAGCATTTCGGTAAAACGCCTCCCTTCCAAAAAGCTGAAAACGATACCGAATATCAGTCCCAATGGAAGCCCATTCAGAAACAGGCAAATGAAACCATACGAGTAGGGAACCAACCCGAAGCCAATCAGCGCCAGCCCGGAGAAACCGACTAAACACAAGATCAACACAATTCTTTTCTGCGGCTTCAATTCGGAAATGAATTTGATCCCGCTAAACTTGGAGATGATATACCCCAGCATCTGGGATATAATTAAAATGGTTTTGTATCCAATGCCGAAGAGTGTGTATCCTTCATACGTCCCCGCATTAAACGGTTTCCGGAAGGCATACGTGCAAAAATAGACGCCAAAGGCAGCCACAATACACCATATAATCAAAAAAGCATCTTTCCTCAACAAGCGTTCCAACATAATTTTGTCTCTTTTTTTGACAGAGCAAAACTATGGCATTTGTGTTACGAAAATGTGTCGTAATAGACAAGTATCTGTTTAGACGAGTCAGGGCAAGGCGGAGTATGCGTTTTCGGTGGAGGAATCAATGAGCTTCAGGCCGGCTTCCAGCCAGAGGTCTATGTCGTCGGGATAATGCTGGGGAGAATAGGTCGGGCTTCGTTTATGGCCGAGCCGGACGATGACGGCATTCTTTTCCGGGATAGCAAAGACATACTGTCCTTGCAGACCCCGCAGGTAAGGGATTGAAAGACCGTCGTAGGTGAGGTGCCAGAACTGGAAACCATACTGGCGGTTTATTTCCTGATGTTGGATATCCGTCAACGTGGTATCCGGCGTGATGGCTTCCAGCAGGTAGGCTTCCGGGACAAGTTGTTTCCCGTCCCAACGTCCTTTGTTCAGGATCAGCTGGCCGAAGCGGGCAAAGTCGCGGGCGTTCGTATTGAAGCAGCAATAGGCTTTTTCCATGCCGCCGTCCCTGTCCAAGCTCCATAGCGCATGCTCTTCGGCATGCATGGGCGTCCACAGTTTGCGCGAGACATAATGGCTCAGAGGCTCACCCGTCGCTTTTTCCACGATGAAGGCCAGGAGCTGGGTCACACCGCTTTGGTAGACAAAGTTGACGCCGGGCGTTTCGATCTGTTTCATGCCGAAGGTGATGGCGTGCAGGTCGTTGCCATAATATAGCTTGGTGGTGGGAGAGAAGGGGGAAGAGTAGGCTTCCTCGAAATCTACGCCGGCGCTCATGGTCAGCAGGTGACGAAGCGTCAGCGCCGTCCGGTTATACTCGCCAAATTCGGGGAAGAAATCGCTGACAGGCTGGTCTGTTCCCTGTATAAAGCCATCGTCTATGGCACAGCCGACGGCTAAGGAGACAATACTTTTTGCCATAGAAAAGGAGTTGCTCAATGAACGGGGCGAATACGCGTCCCAATACGATTCAAACAGCAACTGACCGTCTTTCACGACAACAAAAGCAACCGTCCCGTACTGCTCGAACAACGGGAGGATCTCCTCCGGAAGAGAGAGGGTATTATATCCGTCCGCCTCTTCCCAGGCCACAGGCGAGCGGGCTTCCACCATCCGGTTCTCAAAAATCGGATACTGGTCAATTTTCGGGTAGAGATGCAGCAATACCTGCCGCAGGTAATAATTGGAGGGTAACATCAGAAAGCCTCCAAGCAGGCAAAAGACGACAAGAAAAGGGATACCAACTTTTTTCATACGTTCGCTATACATTAAAATAGGATACATTTATTCATACCACGAGGAGTACATGTGATAGTTCCGGGCTATCTTTTGATTGATCTCCTTCGACTGTTCAGGATCTACCTTCTTCACAAACCTGGCCGGTACGCCGGCATATATGCTGCCCGGCTCCACAACGGTCTTGCTCAGCACCACCGATCCGGCGGCAATAATCGCTCCTTCCCCGATTACGGCGTGGTCTAACACAACCGCTCCCATCCCGATCAATGCGCCGTCGCATATCTTTGCCCCGTGAATCGTCACATTGTGCCCTACGGAGACATCGTCGCCGATCTCAACGGTTGATTTCTCATATAAGGTATGCAGTACGGAACCATCCTGTATGTTCACCCCATTCCCTATCCGGATAGCGTTGACATCTCCTCGCAAAACCGTTCCGAACCAGATACTGCACCCTTCTCCAATCTCCACGTCTCCTATGATAACGGCGTTGTCCGCCAGATAGGTCTCTTTCCCGATTTTAGGGGTAAAACCTCTTACCGATTTAATGAATGCCATAACAATACATTTGTAACCATTATATTTCTTTTGTTTTCCCTTTTAGCCATTCCGCCTCCTCTTTGGCGAGGTGCGGGCTTAGCTTCTCATATACCGTCTGATGATAGTTGTTCAACCACAGGCGTTCGCGTACGGAAAGCATGGAGGCCATGACTAAACGGGTATCCATGTAGCACAACGTCAGCGTCTCGAAAGAGAGGAATTTGCCGTATTCCGTTTCGCTGTCTTCGCGGACTGCCATCATATTTTCCGTACGTATGCCGTATTCATTGATCCTGTACATGCCCGGCTCATTGCTTAATACCATACCCGGTTGCAGGACGACGGGGTTTTCTTCCATGCGGATACTTTGCGGCCCTTCATGCACATTCAGGCAATGGCCTATCCCGTGACCGGTCCCGTGCATATACTGTATGCCCGAGTCCCATAAAGCTTTACGGGCAAGGATATCCAGTTGCGAACCGCGCGTTCCGGCGGGGAATTTACATTTCGCCAGGCATATGTGCCCTTTCAGTACGCGTGTAAAGTCTTTTTTCATCGCCTCAATCGGTTCTCCGAGGCAGACGGTACGGGTAATATCTGTTGTCCCGTCCATGTACTGCCCGCCGGAATCCATCAGGAAAAGGCCTTCCGGTTTTAATGTCGCGTCGGTTTCCGGAGTAGCGTTGTAATGGACGATCGCGCCATGCCCGGCATACCCGGAGATGGTGTTGAAACTGTCGGATATATAGAGCGGCTGTCCGGCGCGTAAAGAGGTGAGCTTTTCGGCCGCGCTCAGTTCGGTCACCATCCCTCCTGTCGCCATTTGCCGCTCTAACCAGATATAGAAGCGGGTAAGCGCCACGCCATCCTTCACGAGAGCGTGGCGGAACCCTTCGATCTCTGTTTCGTTTTTGATACTCTTCAACCGGTTTGCCGGCGTGATGCCTTCAATCACGTCACAGCCGGAAGGAATCGCATGGAACAGAGCGGCATTTGTCCTGTTCATATCCACAAAGATACGCGTACCTTCCGGCAGGCGGGAGAGATAAGGGGCAATCTCGGTATAACCGGCCAGCGCGACGCCCTCTTTCTTCAGGCGCCCGGATATGTCTGGCGTTAACTTGCCGGGGTGGATAAAAAGTACCGTCTCATTCTCGGAGACAAAAGCATAGCTGACAACAACCGGATTGTATGCAACGTCGTTCCCGCGGATATTAAATGTCCATGCAATTTCGTCCAATGCACACAATACCAAGCAGTCGGCACCAGCATGTAATAGCCGGTTGTTTACCTCATCCAGTTTGTCGCGTACCGAACGCCCTGCCATCCCGACCGGCAGCTCAAACAGTTTACTTTGCGGGGCAGGCGGACGGTCTTTCCAGATGTCGTCGATCAAATCGACCGATGTGTTTAACGCTAAGCCTCTCTTATTTAATACATTCGTCAGCGTCCGGGCGTCGGCGGCGCTATACGTTTGTCCATCCAGTCCAACGGTTGATCCTTTTTTCAGCTCATACAAGATAAAATCCGTAACGGTTGGCGTTTCCGGCAGCGCCATCCTGTACAGGTCAATGCCTGTATCTTCCAACTGTCCGGTAGCCTGCAGGAAGTAGCGGGAGTCTGTCCATAGTCCCGCCTTGCCGGCTGTGACAACTAATGTACCTGCCGATCCGGTAAAGCCGGATAGCCATTGGCGTGATTTCCACCGTTCGGGCACATATTCACTCATGTGCGGGTCGGAGCTTGGAATAATGTAAGCATCTATTCCAACCTTTTTCATTGCCTCGCGAAGGATCGTCATCCTTTCCCGTATCATCTTTTTCATGCACAAAAGCAGGTTACTTAGTCATTCGTATAAGCTCATCGGCAACGGCCGGATCGTATCCCATCTCTTTCGCTGTCAGGAAATCTTTGGCGGCGGATTCGCGTTCGTATTGTGCCAGCTTGACTTTACCCCGCAGGATGTAGAGGTCGGCTTTAGGCGTTGTCTCTATGAAAAGTTTGTTGATATCGGCCATGGCGCGGCCGTTTTTCCCCATCAGGAAATAGAGGTCGGCACGGCTCTCATAAAGAGGCCATTCGCGTGGAAGTTCGCCGATCAGGTAGTTGTATATCCGTTCGCTTTCGTCGTAATTTCCCCGCACTTTCTCTAAAATAGCATGTCCCAAACGCCCGTGTACGGATTTCTCGTTCACCTCGAGGATCTTGTCAAAGTCTTCTTCGGCCGATAAAAAATCCTTTTTCCGGACATAGATCAATCCCCTGTTGTAGAGGGCGTCCTGATTGATGGGGTTCTTGATCAGTAAGGTGGTGTAATCGACCAGCGCCTTTTCGTGTTCCCCTGTTTCGACATACAGCGAAGCCCTGTTTTCGAGGATGATTTCACTCTCCGGTTGGCGGTTCAATGCCGCAGTATAGGAGAGAAGGGCATCTTCCATCTTCCCTTGCCGGCGCTGGATCGTACCCAAATTGGTCAGTAAAGCATAATTGTAAGGATGGGCGGATTCTAAGCGCATAGCGGCTTTCAGGCACTCTTCGGCGGCAGGCAAATCATCCTTGTCCAAGTAGTCATAACTCTTTCCGATCAACTCCTCATACGTTTGGCTGCTTGCATAACTTGTTGTCAGCATGCATACGATCACCCATTTCACTAAACACTTCATACCGTACATTGTCTATTTGATACAGAAAAACAAAGCTACGCAATTATTTCTTTTCCCTCGCCGTCCCCAACTTTTTTTATACCTTCTCTATACAAAATGCCCTCATTTCAACCGGTTTTTCAAAATACAAAATGATACGAAAACAGCGCTTTTTCTGACATTTGTCAAGAAAATGCCCCTTTTCAGGAAGACGTGCTTTTCGCATTTTTCTCCAATTTTGACCGAAGCAGCGAGTTTTTTGGCCGAAATGACAACAATATCGAGAGAATAGTTGGAAAACATCTAAGAGTTTCTCCGGAAACATCTAAGAGTTTTTTAAAAACATCCAAGAGTTTCCCGGACAACATCCAGATGTTTTTCC
>JAISQD010000105.1 GCA_031274415.1 Tannerellaceae bacterium
ACTTTGCTGGAGGCGACAGCAAAAAAAGCTGACGAAGACTACGTTGACAACAAGGGCTATGAACTCGGTCCAAAGGGTGTTCTCGTGTTGAAACGCCGGAAAGCCCCAGATGTTCCCTCTGAAGTTCACGACCTCAAAGAGACAATCCGAAAAAGGATGCCTCAACACAGTATTTTGGAAGTCCTGCGCAATGCGGAACACTGGACGGGTTGGGCCCGCCATTTCGGTCCTATCTCCGGCTCCGATCCTAAAATCTCCGATCCAGTCCCCCGCTATATTTTGACAACCTTTACCTGAGGCTGCAACCTTGGTCCGGAAGAGGCGGCAAAACATATGGAGGGACTTGTCTCCGCTCATGGGCTCTCTTTCGTAAACCGACGCCATTTCGATACGCAACGTCTTGAAAAAGCCTCCACAGACCTACAAAATTGCATCAATACTTTTGAATTGGCGAAACTATGGGGAGACGGCGCCGCTGTTGCCGTAGACGGCACGAAATTTAATATGTACGAGCAAAACCTCATGGCAGAACCCCATATTCGCTACGGCGGATGGGGAGGAATAGGGTTGAATTACGTGGCGGACAATTACATAGCCTGGCTCTGCCACTTCATCACGTGCGGCACATGGGAAGGAATTTATCTTTTTGACGGCTATTTTAGTAATGAATCCGACATAAAGCCCCATACCTTCTACTCCGACACTCAGGGACAATCCGCGCCGATCTTTGCCCTCGCGTATCTTTTAGGAGCCGATTTGAAACCGAGGATACGAAAAATAAAGAAACTCGTATTTTACAAACCTGCAAAAGAAGAGTATTATCAACATATAGAGGCCTTGTTCGATAACAAAAACGCCATTGATTGGGAACTTCTTCAAACACATTGGTTTGATCTCATCAAAGTGGGCCTTTCCATACGCGCGGGAAGAATAGTACCGTCGAGCCTTTTAAAGAAATTGGGCACTTATAGTCGTAAAAACAGGCTTTATCATGTGTTTCGGGAACTGGGCAGGGTTATGCGGACGGAATTTTTACTTCGCTACATCCAGGATATTGAAATGAGAGAAGAAATAACAGCGGCTACAAATAAAGCCGAATCTTACAATTGGTTTTCGAAATGGCTCTTTTTTGGCGACGGCGGCATTATTTCGACCAATGACCGTACAGAACAAGAAAAATGCCTAAAATATAACCATTTAGTAACAAACGCAGTGATTTTGCAAAATGTCGCCGACCTGACAAAGGTTGTTGCAGAGCTTACCAAAGAAGGGTATCCTGTGACGAAAGAAACTCTTCGTTTCACCAGCCCTTACATGCTGGATAACATAAACCGCCTTGGAACCTACTCTTTGGATATGAATGTATTTGAAAGCTTCCCTGATTATACTTTATTACTTTAAGGTATAACAGCTATGTCCTATTTTTACCATTATCTCGGCTGGACCCGTTCCAACACTCACACCTAATTAGGATTCGTTTTGTGTCGTGAAAATCCATGATCATGAAAAATCGCTTTGTGAAAAAACTTGTTCTATGCATCGCAATCGCGGGGGCGGCTTCGTTCGCTTTTTTCCCCAGAGAAAGCGCGGCGGACGCGCCCAAAGAACTGACGGAGGTGACGGGCACGCTCGAAGGCATCGACAGCACGACGACGCCGAACGTCATCACTCTGAAGGTCGACGAGGTTCTCGCCTCCGGCCCTCTGGAGAGGTACTGCAGCTTTTTCGACGAATGGAAACGGGAGATCCCCCGAGAGATTTTCGCGCGGCGTTACATCCGACGCCCCGTCACCGTCAGCATGATCAAGGACTCGGGAGAAATCCTATCGTGCCGCCCAGAGCCTTGAGCCCCTCGTTCTGACTTTTATGTTCGACGAAAGCACGGCGGAATGCCTTCAGGCGTTCCGCCGTGCTTTCATGCTTCACACGCGTCTTTTGGAGCTGCGATGTAATATAGCCCGATACGCAAGCGCCGACGAAACAAACACGGACAAAGACGCCCTACCGAAATCCGCATCGCATCCTCCAGACGAACTGCTCTTCTGCCCTCCGTTTTCCGGTTCTATCTTTTTAGGTGCCGAAGGCTCGGGATTTCTCTCGTCCTCTCCGAAAGGCTTAGCGGCGAGAACGTATTGGCCGGAGACAACCTTCCATGCCGCTTCTTGAATGATTTTTGCCTGCCTGTCCGTGACAAAAGATACTGTGGGGTCTGTGGTGTTCGTCTTGGGGACGCTAAGACCTTCTGGGGATTCGCCGAATATCAGCGCGTAGTACACGCAGGCGGCGATATAATTGCCGATGTTGTTCTGGTGGGCATAGTCCCCACCCTGAGTGTCAGGTGTAAGGTAGGGATCAATTTCGGGATGATAGGTGTTGATCCAATCGTAAGCCGTACCCACATGCGCTACAATCGGCGCTATGCCGGTGGGATCGTCGGCGTGGATTTGTTGGGCCATATCCTCGTACCAGTTGGCGTTCACATGGGCGTGCCCTCTGCTTGAAAGCATCTTGGTGTATTCAGTGTCGACAATACCGTCATTGTCAGTGTCGATCTGAACGACTTCGCCGACTTTAGTGTCTTTCGCGTTAAGCGAAGGCTTCCTGCCCATATCGTAATAGAAACCATATTTGTAACCGCGGGTTGACCACAGGATCATCCGGGTTCTGGGATTTTTCTCTTTGACTATGTCATAGAGCACCTTAGCTCCCGCCAGCATGTCGGTACGTTGCGTGTATTGGCTGGCATCGTTCTGTGAACCGTCGACGGTAGTCACGCCCTCGTCGGTATTACCGGCAACGGAGTAATAGTCATAATATTCATTGGCGTCAAAGACAGCTTTGTTCTGATCGAAAGGCTTCAATTGATCGTCCTTGTACGTTCCGGGTCTTTCCAGAATTCCTCCATGATATTTTATGCCCGTACCTCCCCAGTAGGAGTAAGCGATCTGAGCGTTCCATCCACCTTCTTTGGCGAGCTGAAGAAAATAATAATAGCTACTGTCCCAATACCCCGTAAAACTATGACCGCTATACATGAGCCGAGGGCCTCTTTTTACAAACTTGACGGTAACACTCGCGTCAAGATCGGGAAATTGCTTGGTAATAGTTTTCTCCCATGCAGAATCAGGATCGATATCGGGCGAAACTCGCGCGTGATCGTGTGCATATATGTCGGTATTGGGGTAGCCCTCGTAATAAGCGGCCTGCACAAAATTTTTGTAGTCGACGGGCGTTTCGCCGAGCCTCCACGTCGCACCGGCAGCAATGCTGCCAATCTCGACGGTTGCATTTTTACCTTCGGTGTTGATGGAAACGGCGATATCATTAATCACGAATTTGTTCTTGTTGGTTATCATGACGATGATATTGTCACTCACTTTAGAGGCGTCGATCTCTAGGTTGTAATTATCGGGCGGCGCGGCGAGCACCTCGGACGGAAGCAGGACGGCAATCATCAAGAGCGCAAAAAAAACAGCCATGAAACGTTTCATACTCTTAACCTCCTCGCAATTTTTATGTTTGAACACTTCGCGTCGGGAACACAAAGCCTCAACATGAGTAGAAATATAACGTTTTTGCCGCCTTTCTCAAGGCCGATTTCGGACATTATTTCGGCAAAATTGCGACACGTCAACAAAAAATCATGTGTGGTTCATTTCTTGCTAAAAATAGGATACATAATATAATATTTTATATTTCATATTTCGTGCATATATTGAACTCATTACCGAAGGCAAGATTATCCATTGGGGGGCCTGTAAAGTGCAGTGGATTCGATGCCATGAAACCGCCTTTTTCGACAACGACGTCACGGAATGTACCAGGTCGTTTTGCGACAGTTTGTCCCAATGCCTGTACATGACGAGCCGTCCGGAAGAAATTCTTGAAACATACCGCGCCAGCTGTTCGCCCGGGTATGTCGTGATCAATTATGTGTACGCCGGGGGCTGTACGCACTCCATTGCCGGAGAAATATTATCGCAAGACAAAAACAGCATCGTGCTGTGGAATTCTGACAAGCCTTTTCAGTCGAGTGCAGCCGGAGATCGTTGCGAAATCGTTCGGATATGGGTTCGCCTCAGCATAATGAAACCGATGCGTTGCCTCGTGAGCGGTGCCCAACGCGATTACAAAGAGGCCAACGGCTCGATGTTCGCCGAGCGAAAGTATTGTCAAGTCTTTGACGGAACACGTGTTTTACAATCCATACTTGGAAAAATGATCCAAGAATACTATGGTCATAGGATGTTTCGCGAGGAATCCATCTACGCCCATTTGCTCAGTTTCTATTGTGAATTTGCGCGGATAATGAACTTTGAAGATCACATGCCAAAACCACGTCGGAATGAGGACAAAATTCTTGCCTTTATCCGAGATCATTGCCCCAGCGCAACGCTTGAGAGCGTAGCAGAGTCCTTTGGTTATTCGAAGCGGCAAATGTCAAGAATCATACGCGATACGGCAAACGCCAGCTTTCCCGAGTTGGTCAATCGCTTTCGCATCGAACGGGCATGTTCTCTAATCCAGGAGAAAAAATTTCCCCTCCATGAGATGGTCTCGATGCTTGGATTCAAGGATTTGAGTTATTTTTACAAGATCTTCCAAAAAGTGACAGGCATCTCTTATTCACAATACCGCAACAGATATGTCACGGTAGCGTGAACACGGCGGTCACACTACCGCGACGGGTATGGTCACCTTATCAAAAACATGCTGATAGGCTCAATGTATGTGACCATTAAAAGACTGATGGTTAGAGCAATTAGATATGGGACAACAGCCTTGACCAGATCTTCGAACTTGAGGTTGGCGATATTGCACGCCACATACAGGCACGACCCAACCGGCGGCGTTATCATTCCTATGCCGAGATTGACGATAAAAATAATACCCACCAAATAGGGGTTGACACCCACTTTAGTCATAACGGGCAACAAGATTGGAGTCAGAAGAGCTATGGCGGCGGACGACTGCAGGAAACATCCCGCGATCAGAAGGATAAAGTTGAAAAGCAGCAGAATGACGTACTTGTTCTCGGTCATGGAAAGCAAGGCATTCGAGATTATTTGAGGGATCTGTTGCCTTGTGAGAACATAACAAAAGGTTTGCACCGTAGCCATGATCAGCATGATCACCGCAGTGGCTATCGCAGAATCCATCAGAATCTTCGGCAAATCTTTGATTTTCAAATCTCTGTAGATGAAGAGCCCGACGATCAATCCATAGATCACCGCTACTGCGCCAGCTTCCGTCGGAGTAAAAATGCCTGAATAGATGCCCCCCAATATGATCACGGGCATCAAAAGCGCCCATAGACTGTCGAGCAGAGTACTGAACAGCAGTTCAC
>JAISQD010000115.1 GCA_031274415.1 Tannerellaceae bacterium
CATTTCCTGCATAACGGCGTTGGCTGAAAACTCTTGTAGTTGTCTTGGGTAATGTATGTACCGGATTTAAACTTCTTCATCTTTCCTCGTTTCTTCTTTTAGAATAAATATAGAACAAATATACTCCTTATTCTAAAAACTACCCCTAAAATTAGAATAAGGAGGCTTGTATGAGTTCTTCGGTCGACAGTGAAAAGGAATAGATCGTCTGTTGGGCTTCATCGACGGCGAAAGTATGGACGGGCTGATCCAGCAGGTAGCGTTTTACCGGTTGGCCATCCCAGGAAAACTTTCGGGGAAAAAATGGTGATCCATTTGTCTTTTTTGTCGTTATGATAACGGGAGGGAAACAGAAATTCCTCTGCAACCTCTACCGTTTTCTTCCGGACAATCTACCCTTTTCATAAGGAGAAACTACCTGCGTGCCCGGTATGTAGTGATCGTTCGCCAATTGGCGAACGATCAATGTGTCGGGAGGAAGGAGCTACTTGTTACCGACAAACGAGCTACTTCTTGCCGAAGAAAAAGGGAAGGTCTCCTGTGTCGTTTTACATGACATGGTTTTCATCGGGTCGTATTTTTAGCTAAAGTTAATCAGCACTTTTGGCATAGGGAAATATTTATCCCTGTTTTTTTGTACTTTTGCCGACATACAATGATGGAGGCGAGGTATGAAGAAAATCCTGTTTAGGAAAATAGCCGGCTTGATCGGTTTATGGATGGCGGCGATGCCGGTGGTGCAGGCCGGGACGGAAGAGGGCGGACAGCCGGCGGAAGAGGGCTATGCGTTTAAGCCGGCCGCTTTGATCCTGCCCGTTTCGCTCATTGCGGTAGGCGTGGCCGGGACGGTGATCGATGGGATGAATGATTTTCACCTGTTCAGGCGCAGTGATGCCGTTCGCTCTTTTGAGGTCGATAATTATATGGAATGGGGGATGTTGGGATGGGTGTTTCTTTGTGACCTGACAGGAAAAGGGAAACACAGCGTGGTTGACCAGCTCATCCTTCTGACGCTTGCCGAAGGGATGAATGCCGGTATGGTACATGGGTTGAAGAAGGTGATCAATACGCCCCGTCCGGACGGCAAGCCTTATGCATTTCCTTCGGGGCATACGGCCAATGCTTTTCTTGGCGCCCACCTGGCCTGGAAAGAGTTTAAAGACAGCAATCCGGTATTGGCCTATTCGGGATATGCCGCTGCTGCGGCGGTAGCCGGCATGCGTTTGTATAAGAACCGGCACTGGGTAGCAGACGTGGTGGCGGGCGCCGGTTTCGGTATTTTATCCGTCGAACTCTCCTGTTTGATCTATTTCTCCATCCGCCAGGCCATTGCCCGGAGTGCGGACAGGAAAGCGGCTAACCGTTTGGTTATCGCTCCGGCTTTTCACGAAGGAGGGGGCGGCCTTTATCTTTCATTATGCTTTTAATCTGTTGAAATTCCCGGATATTTATGTAATTTTGTCGGGGAGAAAATGATGTTCTCGAAAAAGAAAAATGCAAAAACAGCGTACCGCACTAAAAGAGACGATAGAAAAACTTTCGGATGAGGAACAAAATCCGGGCGATTACGAATTACCGGATTGCCTATCAGCTCTCTATCGACCATTGGACGGGAACGGTCATAGGCGAAACCAGCGTGATTGGGAATTATGTCCGTATTTTCCAAGGCGTAAGTCTGGCCGGCAAAAAACAGTACAACAATTCATGCATGAACAATAAAAAATTATTAACTCGTATCAACTGAAATGAGCAACGCGAATTTCGACATGGTGGCCAAGACGCTTTATGGATTAGAAGAGATACTGGCCGGTGAATTAATCTCTTTGGGCGCCAATCATGTACAGACCGGACGCCGCATGGTTTCCTTTAAAGGAGATCAGGAACTGCTTTATAAAGCAAACTTTTGTTGCCGTACGGCTTTGCGTATCCTAAAGCCGGTGTATCACTTCAAAGCAAAAGACGCCGATATGGTATATAAGAAAGTAAAGGAGGTAGTATGGGAAGACTTCCTCTCGGTTGACAAGACGTTTGCCGTCGACTCGGTGATCTACTCGGAGGATTTCAGCCATTCCAAATTTGTCGCCTACCGCACGAAAGATGCGATCGTCGATTATTTTATGGAGAAATACGGTAAACGTCCGTCCGTGCGCGTCAACAATCCCGATCTCTATATCAATATCCATATCTCCCACGACGACTGTACGCTTGCCATCGACAGTTCGGGGGAGAGCCTCCATAAGCGCGGCTATCGCGTCGAGCAGACAGAGGCGCCACTGAACGAAGTACTGGCTGCGGGCATGATCCTGAAAACGGGATGGAAGGGCGATTCTCATTTTGTCGACCCGATGTGCGGATCGGGTACTTTGTTGATTGAAGCGGCCATGATCGCCCTCAATATCGCGCCGGGTATCCATCGTAAAGAGTTTGCTTTCGAAAAGTGGATGGATTTTGACCAGGAGCTGTTCGACCGTATTTACAATGATGAAAAGGATGAGCGTGCGTTTTCTTTCAAATGTTACGGGAGCGATATTTCGCCGACAGCCATTGAGATAGCGGAGAAAAATATCCGCAGTGCAGGGCTGATGAAATATATTGAACTGAAGGTATTGCCTTTCCAGCAATTCGCCGAACCGCCCCGTCCGGGTATCATGGTCACGAATCCGCCTTATGGCGAACGGATATCTTCCCGCGACCTGATGGGGCTGTACGGCATGATCGGCGAACGGATAAAACACCTCTTTACGGGATATAAAGTCTGGATTATTAGTTACAAAGATGAATGTTTCGATAAGATAGGCCTTCGTCCGAGTGAAAAGATAAAGATGATAAACGGTTCGCTTGAATGCGAGTACCGGTGCTATGATATCTTCGAAGGGAAAAACAGGGACTACAAAAAGGCGTTGAATGAAGACGGGGACAATAAGCCGGCGGAAAGGCCGGTGGTCGCGAAGCGGGAAAGCCCGTCGAGGCCGGTGAACTTCAGGACAGACCGCATGGATCGCCCCGGCCGGCGTTTTGCTGCCGCACACAGTGAAGACGAAGAAGAGCTGTCCTTGTATACGCCGGGAAAACGGTTTTTTGGCGAAGAGCGAAACGATGGCCGTCCCGCACGCAAGCAATATAGCGGCGATGACCGTGGTTTCCGCGAAAAAAAGCCGTTCAAGAAGCCGTTTAAGAAAAGAGGGAAAAATGAGTATTAATGATCAGGGATTAAACAAGACGGAATGAATATTCTATTAGTAGGTTCGGGAGGCCGTGAACATGCTTTGGCATGGAAGATCAGGCAAAGCGCGAAGGTGGATAAACTGTTTATAGCGCCCGGAAATGCCGGGACGGCTCAAGTGGGAATAAATGTGGAGATAGGTGTGACGGATTTTCCGTCGATCAAAGCATTTGTTCTTGCAGAAAAGATACAGATGGTGGTTGTCGGGCCGGAAGATCCTTTGGTAAAGGGGGTATATGATTTCTTCAGGGACGACCCGTTATTGTCGGCCATCCCCGTTATTGGCCCCAGTAAGGAAGGGGCGCGGCTGGAAGGAAGCAAGGATTTTGCCAAAGCGTTCATGCAACGCCATCATATCCCGACAGCCCGTTACAAAAGCGTGACGGCCTGTAATCAACAGGAAGGGTATACTTTCCTTGCATCTTTACGTCCCCCTTATGTGCTGAAAGCCGACGGACTGGCTGCCGGTAAAGGGGTATTGATCCTGCATGACCTCGAAGAGGCAAAGAGGGAACTGGACGGTATGCTGCACGGCATGTTTGGCGAGGCAAGTAAAACGGTTGTTATCGAGGAGTTCCTCGACGGCATAGAATGTTCTGTTTTTGTCATGACCGACGGGAAGGATTACAAGATACTTCCCGTAGCCAAAGATTATAAACGGATCGGCGAAGGAAATACCGGCCTGAATACCGGTGGAATGGGCGCGGTCTCTCCTGTCCCCTTTGCCAACAGCCTGTTTATGGAAAAGGTGGAAGAGCGGATTATCCGCCCGACAATTAGGGGGCTGCACGACGAAGGGATCGATTACAAGGGGTTTATTTTCCTTGGATTGATTGACGTGGAGGGCGAGCCGGTGGTCATCGAATACAATTGCCGCATGGGTGATCCCGAAACGGAAGTCGTGATGCTGCGTATCCGGAGCGATCTGGTGGAACTGCTCGAAGGAGTAGCCGCAGGTGATTTGAAAGAGCGTGAACTGGTGCATGATCCGCGGGTGGCTGTCACGGTTATGCTCGTGAGCGGCGGCTATCCCGGGGCGTATGAAAAGGACAAACCGGTGACCGGTTTCGACAAGGTCGGTACGGACTGTATAGTCTTTCATGCCGGCACAAAAGAGGTAGACGGCCGGATACTGACAAATGGCGGACGGGTTCTTGCGGTCAGTTCCTGCGGGAAGGATATGGAAGAGGCGTTAGCCCGCTCTTTTGCCGGAGCGAAGGCGATCCGTTTTGATAAAAAATACTTCCGGAGCGATATAGGCTTCGATTTGTAGATCGATCAGGGATGAAGGGAAGAAAATCGGGTAACGGCAAATTGTACAGGATAAATACCTTGGGTACCTATATCTATACCTTGGGGTTATCGCTCCTCTGTTGGGTTGCCGGCTATATTTACTCTGTTGGATTTCCCGTTTACGGAGGTGTTTCGGCGCCTCCCCTGTGGAATATCATTTGCCGGATCTTACCCGGAAAAACCATTACCTACCTTGTCGCTTTCTTCCTGACGCTGGGCGGCGCCTTCCTGATTCATCGGGCGAACTATGCCGTGATGATTATTCGCGACAAGACGTTATTGCCTTTTCTCCTTTATATCCTGCTGATCAGTACCAATCCCGATTTCTTCCCGTTGAAGTCGACTTCGGTGGGTGTTTTCTGCCTGATCCTGGCCATGTACCAGTTATTCGCGTCTTATCATGATTCAACGGCGAAGGATAAGGCGTTCAATGCCGCATTATGTATTGGCATCGGCAGTTTGATCTGGGTGCATATTCTCTGTTTCCTTCCGTTGTTCTGGATCGGGATGTATAATTTCAAGACGCTCAGTATCCGTACTTTTGTCGCCTCTTTGTTTGGTGTGGGCGCCGTTTATTGGTTTTTGTTGGGATGGTGTGTATGGCAACAGGATTATACACCCTTTACTATTCCTTTTTCCACCTTTTTGAAGTTCCGCTTTTTTATCACCATTGAAACCGTCTTTATCCATTGGATGCACATTCTTTTTGTGGGCGTGTTGGTTTTTATTGCGATCCTGTATATTCTGACCCATCAACACGAAGAGGGGTTGCGTACACGCCAATTCCTTTCATTCCTGATCATGTTCGCCCTTTTCTCGTTTGCCCTCTATTTCCTGTATGAGCAGTCTTCCGAAGAATTTCTTAGTACGGCTTGCCTGCCGGTCGCGATTCTTTTAGCCCACTTTTTTACGGTAAACCATGGGAAAAAGATCTTCTGGTTCTACCATTTTTCAATCCTGTTTTTTGTCCTGTTACTCGCACTACGCCTATGGATATCCTTATCGAATATGGTTATATAGGCGTGTTTTTCGCCTCCTTCCTTGCTGCGACCGTTTTGCCGTTCAGCAGCGAAGTGGTATTGACCGGCGTTTTGCTGGCGGGCGGCTCCTATTGGCCTTGTCTGCTGGCGGCTACGGCGGGGAATTTCCTGGGTGGGATGACCTGCTATTGGCTGGGACTGCTGGGCAAAGTGGAATGGATTGAGAAATACCTGAAATTAGACCGGGCAAAACTCCAGAAAATACAGGAGTGGATAAGGAACAAGGGCGCTTGGACGGCTTTTTTTGTTTTCCTTCCCGGTATTGGCGATTTTATTGCCGTCGCATTAGGATTCCTTCGTGCGAATGTCTGGATTGTCGCCGTTTCGATGTTTCTGGGTAAAGCGATACGGTATTGGGTATGGATGGCCTTTGTCTTTGAAGTGCAGAAACTCATTTAAAAACAGAAGCCATCTATCCGCTCATCCACAGCATGCGCCGGCTGATAGTCCTCCCATGAGGAAGATACCGTTACCGGCTTACGGAAGGAGAGCAGGTTCCATCCGGCAAATCCTCCGGGTTTAAACGAAAACGGATTGCTTTCCGCATATACAAAAGGTCCCAGCGGATGGTCGCCCACATAAACGCCGTCGGCATACACCCTGAACTCTGTACCCGGCGCTGCATATTGCAGGTAGTATTTCCCTCCGTGCTTAATCATGCATGGGCCTTCATTCCAGCCGTCTTTGTTCAATTCGTTGTTGTTGCCGGGGTTTTCCCAGCCGTACAGTGTCGAGTGATGTTCAATTACGCTAACCGTTTGTCCCACCACCTTGAACCCATCTTCAGGATCGACTTCCACGCCATAGATGGGCGATTGATCGGAACAGCCCCAATAAAGATATACCCGTCCGTCGTCATCTCGGAAAAACGCAGGATCTTGACTCACTTCGGGCGTAGGAAAATGAAATTCGGATTCGACCTCTTGCCAGTTATCCTTATCAGGATCAGATGTTTTGTAGATTGTTGCCGGTTCCCACGAAG
>JAISQD010000175.1 GCA_031274415.1 Tannerellaceae bacterium
ACGTTGATCGTCCCCATGACAAAGGTCTGAAAGGCCGTTTCGTAGCGCAGTTGGGCGATGGAGTCGGCGTATTGGGCGAGGTTCACCAATTGTGCCTGATGGCGGAATTGCGATACGGAAAGCGTGATATTCCGGTCGAAGCTCAAGCGTGCCTGTTCCGTCTGTTGCACAACCACCTCCTTTTCCGATTCGGCCAGTTTAACGCCCCCCTTTCCCTTTCCCCAATCCAGAATGGGTATCCGCACGCCTAAAGTGACCATTTGGCGGTTTTGCAGGTTCCGGTACGAATCGGGGAGGGTCAGGTCGCTGCCCGTAGTACCCAGTGAGACAAACAGATCCGCACGGAATCCGCGATCGGCTTTTGCGCGGTCTATCCGCTGTTGCGCCTCCATGATCTTTCGATTGACGGTGTGAACGATCGGGTTGTTTTTGTAGGCCAGCTCCAGCACCTGCGCCAGGGTAATATACTGGGCATGAAACCGTTGCGGTATGGCGGGGACGAATGTATCGTCGTTGTCTATGCGCAGGTAGTTGCGTAGCGTCAGCATTTTGCTGTCATAGGTTTGCTGGGCGGAAATCACGTCGGCCTCGGCATTGATTTTCCCCAGCTCCAGTTGGTACATCTCGTTTTGCGAAATCAGCCCGATACTTCGTTTCCCCCTGGCAATATCGAATAGTTTGACGGCATTGTCGAGATTGATTTCCGAAATGTCCAAATTGGTCATAGCCAGCAGTAAATCAAAGTAATAGTTAATCACATTCAGGTAAATCTCTTCCCTGTTGACCTGGTATTGCTTGAGGGCCTCCTTGTACCTTTCGGGTTCGATGCGCATCGCCCATTTCAGGGTTTTGGCATGAAACAGAGGCTGTTGCAACGTGACGGAAAAGGGAACGGTCAGGTATCCCGTGGTACGGTCGTCGAACTGGTCGATCCGCTGCAACTGCGATTGGATCGTAAAAGCGCCTCCCGTAAAGGGGATATTCTGCTCGATCGACAACGACAGGTTTTCGACGAGCGTATTGGTTTTAACGAATCCATACGAGCCGTCCTCTTTCTGGTAGGTGCTGAGGGAGCGGTTCAGGCTGGGCAACGTCCCGTCCAGTACCACATTCGGCAACAGTTCGGCTTTGTAGTTCCGGTATTGCCACACCGCATTCAGGAACAGGTTTCGCGCTATGGAGGCATCCAGCGACCGCTCTTCGGCCACTCTAAAGGCCTCTTCAAGCGTTAAGGGAAGCTCCTGCGCCTTTCCTGCCCCCAGGCTCAGGAGGGATAGGATCACCGTCCAAACGAAACGCCCCGGTCTATTCATACTGCAACGCTTCCGCAGGGTTTACCCGTGATACGTTCCATGCCGGAAACCAGGCGCTTACAACCGAAAACAGCACCATAACCCCCGCAGCGACGGCAAAGCCCGCCACCTGACTGGATGCGTAAACCAGAAAGAAAAGGATCAACGAGGGCAAAACGGCCAAGCAGGTGACCAATAAACTTTCCGCTATAACCGTATATATCAGTTGCTTCCTCGTAGATCCCAGCGCCATCCGCAGGGCATATTCGGTGAAATGTTTCTGCGCATAAAGCCAGAACAGCCCAAAGGTGCCGATAAAGGCAAAAAAGGTGAAAAAGACAATGGATACGCCCAATAGCACCCACCAGATTGTCTTGGCGAAAATAGGGACGGTTCTCAGGGTCTCGATATCCATGATCACAGGCTCCACCCTGTCGAGGCTGAGCAACCGCTTTGTTTCGTTGTAGAAAGAGAGGAAAAACTCATCCTTTTCATTCCCTTTCAGCCGTGCGATATACTGGATTTCACCCGGATTGAAGAGGTATACGGGAACGACCACCGCCGGCGGGGAGGGGTCGAAAGGCTGCTGTTTCAGTCCGGCCACCACGCCAACCACGGTATAGGTCTGCGAGCCTAAGATGACCTTTTTCCCGACGGCGCCGCTCCATCCCGCTTTGTCGGCCAATTGGCGGGTAATCACCATTGGATCAGTCCCGTCGTCCCGTTTTTTGTTCGTCAGCCATTCCCCCTCTTCCAATACGGGACGAAAGACCGAAAGCCCGTATTCGTCAGACCCTTTGACGAATACGTCTATTTTACGATTTTCGATCACCACCGAATCGGTGGGCATATTCATATCGGCGCCGAAATAGGGCGTCAGGTAATAGCTTTTCGTCAGGGAGTGTATATAGGGTAATTGTTTTAAATTCCCGGTAATGCTTTCATAATTCCGGTAAATAGCCGCCATTTCCTCTTCGGACAGGTCGCCTTTTATGGTATTCCACCCGCACAGTATCGTGTTGCCGACATCCAGTAATCCGGGCGTTTTATATCTTTTGACCATGTCGAATATCCCGACCAGGCACACCATCAGCACCAACATAATCAATGCCTGTTCCGCAAAGATTCCCCGGTAAATCTTTTTCCGGTTCCATACTAATTTTAAAATATGCCGCATGAGTTTCATCGCATACCTCCTTTCAATACATCGGCAATATTACGCTTTGCCGTCAGGTAAGCCGGAATCCCGCCAAACATGAATAAAAACAACAACATCAACGGTACGATCACGCCCGCAATGATAAAAAAATCCACGCCCGATATCAACGAGGCGCTCCCCAGCATGGGTATATCAAAGAACGTGCGCTGTATCATCGATACGGCGGGTTTCGTCGCAATAATCCCAATCAACGCGCCGGCCATTACCAACAATAGGTCTTCAAGCAATAATTGAAAAAAAGAGGATAATTTACCGGCTCCAAAGGTGCGCCTGATGGCGATTTCTTCCGCCCGATTGCGGGTATAGGCCAACTTCAACGTCAAAATATTAATCGCCGGAATCAGCAGCAATAACAGGATAAGCGTACCGATACCGAATCCGAGTACCGAGTCGCCCGACTGTCCTATTCTTTGTTCCTTTACCGTGCTTAGATTCCCCGTATAAACAGACACGTTTTTCTTACTGAAAGATTGCTCTACCGCTTTGCCTACCATCTCCTTAGCCTGCTGCATAGCTGTCGGCTGAGAGAAGAAAACGTGCAACGTAAAAGGATTGTTGGAAAAAGGATAGAACGTATAGGGAAACCATATCTCGGAAGCGCCGGTAGGCGAAGAGATAAAGGAAAAATCATCCACCACGCCCAGGATCTCAAAATCCGCTCCCCGTACCTCTATTTTCCTCCCCACAACGTCGAGGGAACGGAAGTAGGATTTAGCCAGGTTTTTCGTGATAATCACTCCATTTTTACGGGCATCACATTCCTCCTTAGTAAAGGGGCGTCCCGCTATAAATCTATAGCTGTTCATCTCCCAAAATTCCGTATTCACGTATGCCACCGAAAAGATCCTGAAACGATCATTAATCAACGCGTTGACCGTGCCCTGGTTGATGATGGAATAGGAGGTATATTCCTTTATATCCTGCAATAAAAAATCAATTTCCAACCGCGATAATCCACCGATATTTTTCCCGTTATTATCCGTAAAATGACTCACCACAATGGTGCGGTCGGCATGGATAGATGGCGGATAATTGCTCAGCGCAGTGAAAGCCAATTGCGCCAGAAAAACGACAAATATAAAGGTAAAAGCCGTACCCGAAATACAGAACAGGGCGTATGCTTTGTTTTTCCGGATAGTATATAATGCGGACTTGATGTGTTGTGCCCATTTCTTTTTCATACCGCGCTGATTATGCCATCCAACATACGAACGATTTTCTGCGTTTGCCCCGCAATCTTTTCATCATGCGTGACCATCACGATGGTGGTGCCCTCCCCGTTGATCTCAACCAATAGTTTCATGATTTCGTCGCTCATTTTACTGTCCAGATTACCGGTAGGCTCATCCGCAAGGATAATTTCGGGCTTCCCGATGAGGGCGCGGGCTATGGCTACGCGCTGGCACTGTCCGCCCGATAATTGCGACGGAAAATGTTTCAACCTATGCGACAACCCGACCTTTTCGAGGACATCCAACGCCCGCTTCCGGCACTCTTTCTCAGACACATTGCTCCGATAGAGCAAGGGCAGCTCCACATTATCCAACACATTGAGCGCCGGTATCAAATGAAAACTCTGGAAAATAAAGCCGAGTACATTGTTACGGAACTTAGCCGTTTCAGCGTCGCGCATGGCCGTCACCTCCGTCCCGTTGATCACGATATGACCGCCCGTAGGCTGATCCAACAACCCTATCATATTCAGCAACGTTGATTTCCCGCACCCCGACGGCCCCATTATAGAAAGGAAAGTCCCCCTTTCAACATCCAGATTGACAGCATTCAGCGCCGTCGTTTTTATCTCCTTGGTGTAAAATACCTTGGTGAGGTTCTTGATTTCAATCATAATAATATTATGTTCTTAAAAATGTGGCGCAATATTATTATTATTATTGTTATTATTATTGCGCATGTTATATAGCATATTTACCATTTTATAGACTTTACAGGCTCACACAAATTTCTTCGCTATTTCTGTTACCTGTTTCAGGATATCTTCTTCGCCGGGGACTTTTCGGTTTTGCATGCGTATTTTGCCATCGCAGATGACGGTGTCGACCGCGCTGCCGTTGGCGGCGTAGATAAGGTTTGAGACGAAATTATGGTTGGGTGTGAAAGCGGGAGTATGGAGGTCTATCAGGCAGAGGTCGGCGAGATAGCCCGCTTCGATGCGGCCGGTTTTCACTCCCAATATGTCAGCGCCCTGTGCGGTGGCGGCGTGTAGCATTGCGCCGGCGGGTAGCGCTTCGGGGTCTTTCCGCCAGGCTTTTCCCAGCAGCGAAGCCAACTTCATAGCCTCTATCATATCCAGGTTGTTCGACGACGAACAGCCGTCGGTTCCGATCCCCACCGTGATGCCGGCCTCGCGCATCTCGGCAAACCGGAAAGCCATACCGGAAGCCAGTTTCATATTCGACGCCGGATTGTGTACCACCTTCACCCCCTTGTCCGCCAGCATACGAATCTCCTCTTCATCCACATACAGGGCGTGGGCAATGCTTAAACGGGGAGACAACACACCCAGCTTATTCAGGTAGCGTACCGGAGTACAGCCAAACTGCTTCACGGAGTTGTTCACTTCGTCTTCCGTCTCCGACAAATGGATGTGAACAGGCAGGTTGTGTTCTTTTGAGAACGCGTCTATCCATTGCAGCAATGCGCCCGACACGGTATAGATGGCATGAGGCCCTAAAGCGAATTTTACACGCGAACCGTACGCCACCGTCCCCGCAAAAAGCGCCTCCATCTTCTGCTTGCTTTTTTCGGTCAGTTCAGGCTTGAAATGATCAAAACAGGCACATGTGAGTACGCCCCGTATCCCCATTTCTTCCACAGCCTCAGCCGTAGCCGGCAGTTTGTGATACATATCCATAAAGGCGGTTGTCCCGCTCTTCATCATCTCAAGACAAGCCAGTTTTGCACCCCAATAGACATCCTCATATGTGAGCTTGGCCTCGTTCGGCCACATCTTTTCCTTCAGCCAGAGCGTGAGCGGCATATCGTCGCCGATACCTCTAAAAAGTGTCATGGCAGCATGGGTATGGGCATTCACCAACCCGGGAATGACCGCCTTTCCCCGTCCGTCGATCACCACGCCGACACTCGGGGGAATCGCCTCCGCCACCTGCTTAATACAGGCTCCCTCGATCAGTATATCCGTCGACCGCCCCTGCCATTCAACCCCTTTGATAAGAATCTGCTGTTCCATACTCCACGATCTCCTTTTCTTCATTATGATACAAATGTATAAAAATTGCCAAAGTTCTTTCTCCGGATCAAATAATTACCTTAAATTTGCAACGATTACCTAATGATGGTAATCATTGCAAATTTAAGGTAATTATATGCATGATATTCGGAAATACCTACAAGAGATAGTTGGCTTATCCCGTTAGGGATGTATCGCTCGGTAGAATGGAATGCGCCTCTCCAATCCCTGCATCCTGTTAAGGATGCATCCCTGAC
>JAISQD010000060.1 GCA_031274415.1 Tannerellaceae bacterium
CGACGCCGACACGATCTCCCTCACCGTACAAGACAACGGCAGCGGCTTCGACACCGACAAACAAACCGCCGGCATGGGCCTGCAAAACATCCGCACCCGCGTAGCCGCCTACAATGGCAACCTGCTGATAGACTCAAAAGTCGACGAGGGAACGGAAGTCAATATTGAGTTGAGAATTGAGAATTGAGAGTTGAAATTTAATTATATACATTAAAATGAAAAGTATAGTAGAAAATAAGGCTTATGTGTTTGCTTTGAGAATGATAAAAGCATACAGGTATTTAACGCAGGAACAGAGGGAGTTTATCATCTCCAAACAAATGTTGCGAAGTGGTACGGCTATCGGTGCATTGATACGGGAAGCCGAACATGGCCAGTCGAAAGCGGATTTTATCAGCAAGATGAACATTGCATTGAAAGAAGCCAACGAAACGGAATACTGGCTCATGCTCCTCAAAGACAGCGAATATATAGACGAAAAAACGTTTACCTCAATCCATAAGGATTGTGATGAACTAATCCGCTTATTAGTCAGCATAGTAAAAACCTCAAAAGAAAATCATGGAACCAAATAACTCTCCATTCTCAACTCTCCACTCTCAACTCATCCATGTAGCGGTGGTTGATGACCACAAGATTATTGCCGACGGGCTGGAACGGTTGATTAATGAATCGGGAATAGCCTGTGTTATTGGTAGGGCATATTCCGTTGCCGGATGCTGGGAGCTGTTGAAAGGCGAACAGCCGGAAGTGTTGTTGCTCGACATCAGTATGCCTGACGGGAACGGTATCGACCTGTGTCCGAAAATAAAAAAGCGATACCCGCAGGTAAAGGTGCTGATGGTGACAAGCTATGGCGAACTGGCCACCATCACCCGCACCCTGGATGCGGGTGCCGACGGCTATATATTGAAAAATTCGGAACCGGAAGAGTTGCTTGAGGGTATTCGCACGGTCGTATCCGGCAAACGCTTTTTATGTGAGGAGGTACATGCCACGCTGAAGAACAACGAGAGCGGTCCGATCGAACTGACCCGCCGCGAAATGGAGTTGCTGCAATTGATTGCCGACGGCTATACCCTTCCGGAACAGATCAATAAAATGTGCTTAGGCTATCATACCATCCGCAGCTACCGCCAGAAGCTAAACATCAAACTCGACGCACACAACACCGTCCAATTACTCCAGAATGCCAAGGCATTAAAACTGGTGTGATTTTTGCTCCCGTGTAAAAAAAGAGGTTACTTTTTGCTTTGAAAAAAGAAAAAAATGAACGGAATAGACGATATATTACAGCGGCAACGGTGTTTTTTTGCCGGAGGATTTACACAGACGGTTGCCTGAAACGGCTCAGCCGGTGGACAAAGCCGGAGCGGGTGGCGTCGCCCCTTATTCTCTTTCCTTCCCGTAGCCGGATTGTACGTGAGCCGTACGGGTTGGTGTTGATTATTGCGCCGTGGAATTATCCTTTTCAATTGCTGATGACACCGTTGATATCGGCTGTGGCTGCGGGGAATGTGGTGGCGGCGTTTGCGGTTCGGTGGAATCGGGGGATTGGCGGTTGCGGTAGGTTTTGGGAGTCATGCCGTATTTTGCGGAGAAAATGCGGAAGAACGTGCCGCGGTTGGAAAAGCCGGTTTTGTCCATGATCTCTTCTATGGGCATTTGTGTCGTTACCAATAGTTTTTCGGAGACGGAGAGGCGGTATTCTTTGATTAAGTCGGACGGGGAACAGTCGATGATCTTTAGTTTCCGGTAAAGATGACGGACGCTCAAGCCGAGACGGGATGCCAGTTGTTCGGTCGAGAAGTCGGGGTTCATCATGTTTTTTTCAATAATCCGGATCAGTTTCTCAATAAAGGCCTTGTCTTCTTTGTGGATGAAGCGGCCATCCATAAATTCAAATGCGCTGATCGACGAGTTGAAGTAATCTTTCAAATCCTCCTGTCTTTGCAGCAGGTGGTCGACGACCGACCGGAGGTAATCGACATTAAACGGCTTGGTAATAAAGAACTCGGCGCCGGCTTCGATACCCTCCACCTGTTCTTCCGGCCTGTTCTTGGCCGAAAGCAGGATATAGGGGATGTGAGCCATCCGCTTGTCGGCTTTGATCTGTTTCATCAATGTGATACCGTTTACCTCGTTCATCATGATGTCGGACAGGATAAGGTGGGGTTGGATGCGGGTTAATATTTCGGGGACGGCGGCGGGGTTTTCCACCGGAATCATGTTGTAATGCTCTTTGAATATCTCGGATACGAACCAGAGCATCTCCGGGTCGTCGTCGATGAGAAGAATGGTTGAGCGCGAGGGGATCAGTTTGTAATCCGTGTTTTCCCAGACGGGCTTGCCGGGGTTGTTCTCCGGCCATGCGACGGTTTCCTCTTCCGGCGTTTCTTCTTTTGCGGAGGGAGAAGAGAGGGGTTGGGCGGGGAGTTCGACACAGAAAGTGGTCTGTATACCGGGCGTACTTTCGACGGTGATCTGTCCGTTTAACAGATGAACCATATTGTGGCAAATGGCCAATCCCAGTCCGTTGCGGGAAGAAATGCCTTTCCGAGTTTGTCGCTCGAAATTTTCCAGTACGGTGTAGCGGTCGAAGACAAAGGGGATATCTTCCTCCTTGATTCCTTTCCCTGTATTGGTGATATGGAGGGAGAGGATTTCCCCCTCGGCATGGATATCTACGGTGACTTTCCCGTTGTCGGGTGTGTATTTGAAGGCATTGGAAAGGAGGTTGGTCAGGATCTTTGTGAAACATCTCCTGTCGGTATTCCAATCCATATTGTCGTTGATGGCCAGGTGGAAATCAATGTTTTTTGTTTCGGAGAGGTCAACGAACGAATCCGTGATGCTTTTCGCCAGTCCGGAGATGGAGAGGCGTTCGATACGGCAGGATTGATGTCCTGTTTCGATCCGCCGGAACTCGATCAGTTCCTGGATCAGGTCGTTCAGCCGTTCGGCATTTTTGAGGATGAGCGAGGCGTACCGTTTGACGTAGGCATCGCACCCGGCGTATGACACGATCCTGGCGCAGGGGCCGTAGATCAGTGTCAGCGGCGTACTAAATTCGTGTGTGATATTGGTAAAGAACCGGAGCTTCGACTCGTATACCTCCTCTTTCTGTTGGCGGTTCATGGTTTCGATCATCATTTCCCGCTTGTGTGTGTACCGCCGGTGTACTTTATAGAGGACGAAGAAGAAAGCGGCTATGGCGAGCAGGATGTAGGCAAGATATGCCCAGAGGCCGGCGTACCAGGGCGGCAGGATGACGATACGGAGGGAATAGATATCGTTGGCCGGCGTGTTTTCCCCGTTTTCATACCTCACGTGCAAGATGTATTCGCCAGGGGGGACTTTGGTGAACGTGACGACGTTCGAAAATCGGTTCTCAATCCATTTGTCGTTGAAGTTCTCCAGGTTGTAGACATATTTGCTGTTTTGTCCGTTGATGTAATCCAGGGCGATAAAGGCGATGGAGAAGAAGTTTTGTTGGTGCGTGAGGGAGATGTATTCCCTGTTTTTCTTTTTCCGCATGAAATCGGCCAGGTTGTATTCGTTTTCGTAGATTTTCAGCCCGGTAAAATAGATGGGCGGGATGAATGTTTTTTGGATGAAGACATCCTGCGAGATGCTGACAAAGCCGTTGGTTCCGCCAAAGAATAAAACGCCTGTCTTGTCGTCCCTGAAATAGGCGCCGTCGCTGTATTCGATGACATCGAGACCGTTCAGCTGGTTGTAGATCCGGAAGTTTTTCGTCTGGACGTCGAATTGGACGATTCCGTTGTTTGTGCTTAGCCAGAGGTTTCCGTGATCGTCTTCCAGTATCCCGTGGATGGTATTGTTGGGCAGCCCCTCAATCTCGTTGTAGTTTTCGTAGCTGATCGAGTTGTCGGGGTCTTGGACGAGCTTCGTGATGCCGAAGCTTGTGCCGAACCAGAGGTTCCCCTGCTTATCCTTGTGGATGCTCAGGATATCGTTGATGGTTTCTACATCTTTCCGCTGGAAGAGGATCTGGCGGAAGATCTCGGTATGGAGGTCGAGGCGTTGTATCCCGTAGCCCCGGTTGCCGAACCAGAGGATGCTGTCGTTTTCGCGGTAAGAGGAGAAGAAATAGTTGTACGACAATTCATCTTTAATAAAGGTGGTGCGTTTGACGGATTCAATGACCGGATGGTCGGTATCTCCCGAGATGATGACTTTCAGGATACCGTCTCCCACAGTGGCCAGCCACAGGGTGGAGTCGTTCACTTCGCAGATGGAGTGGACATAGACGATGTGTTCTTTGCATTTGAATGGTACTGGTTTTATTTTTTTCTCGCGGTACGAAAAATAGTTCAATCCCGGCCCGTCGCTTCCGATCCAGATCAGGTTACGGCGGCTTTGGGCGAATGCATACACGGTGTTGTTGACCAGTGGACTGTTGCCGCTGGTATAGTGTTTGATCGTTCTTGTCGCCGGCTCATTGTCGTAATAGTTTTCGATGGTGATCATCCCATCGTCTTTTGTTCCCACCCAAAGGGTATTGAGCGAGTCGAGGAACAGCGCCCGTACCGGCTTCTGAATGGCAAAGGGGATGTCGGAGAATGTGGTCGATTGAAATGAAAAGGAATCGCGCGAATACATATACACGCCCTGTCCGTCGGTGCCTATCCAGATGATGTCTTGCCATTCATCCTTGCAGAGGGAGAAGACGCCGCAATAGATGGTGATCCGTTCGGTGCGGTATTTGATTTCGTTTTCGGGTGTGTTTTTCAGGCGGATCAATCCGTTGGTCTGAAAGGCGACAAGGTAGTCGTCGTTGTCGCGGATAATGGTCGAGATGATACCGTTCTCTTCTATTTCGGCCTGGAGGTTCATGACTAAGCTTTTCTTTTCCGATGCGGCGTTGTATTCGTACAGGAAACAGTCCCGGTCGATCAGATAAATCCGCTCCTTTTCCTGAAAGATATAGAGCAGGGGTTTGTGGTCGAAAGCGGGCATGGGCGTCAGGTGCGGGGAATGGTTTCCGGTAAACGACACGGCGATCCGTATCACGTTCCCGTCGTCCGGTAAAATCCATAAGGTATTGCTTTCGTCAATAAAGAAGTGGCGTATCCTCCCGTTGCTGATGCCGTTGTAAGGGATCCGGATAAAGCTCTTTTTCCGCCGGTCGTAATAGTCGATCAGGTTGTCTTCGTGGATGGCGAACAGCTCATTTCCCCGTGTTTTCGCCCAGTGGTACTTTCCTTGAAACTCGTCGTGGTATTCGATGGTTCGTTTTTTCTTGTCCAAGCGGTTGAATCCATGATTCGTTGCGATCCAGAGGATGTTGTCTTCCGCCTCCATCACTCCTTCGATGATATTGCCCGACAGGCTGTTGGGATTGTTCGATGTCGGTTTATAGACTTGGACATGCAGCCCGTCGTACATATTTAACCCGTCGCATGAGCCGAACCACATAAAACGTTCATTGTCCTGGCATATGGATAATATCGCGCTGTTTGACAATCCTTCGTTGTTGGATAGTTGTCTCAAATTGTACGCATACAGGTGTGATGTCAGAAATATAAAAACAAATAAAAGTGTTTCTTTCAACATGATAAATGGATTCTTTAGTACGTAAAGCAAAAACAAATGTAGAGATATGCATGGATGTCGCGTCTAAAAAACCATTCGTTTTCATGCAAATTTGTACTATTTTGCGACATGTCATAGATGTGCATATATGCGTCATGAAATCGTACCATACCTTTGTCTTATCGTGTAATATATTTGACACATTATTTTCACAGATTCTTAAAACTTATTATTATGTGTAACTACAAACAAAAATGGTTTATTTTTCTCTTCCTGCCATGCCTCCTTTGTTTGACGCCGGAAAGTTTGCTTGCCCAGGCGAATCAAAGAATCCGGGTAACCGGTAACGTGTCGGATCAGGCGGGCGAATCCATTGTTGGAGGAAGCGTCGTTCAAAAAGGTACTACAAACGGTACGGTTACGGACGTGGAGGGGAACTTCGCGCTGGAAGTTCCTCCGGATGCGGTGTTACTCATTCAGTATCTCGGATATCTTCCCGAAGAGGTGGCCGTCACCGCCGGAAAACCGGTCGTGGTTGTGCTGAAAGAGGATGTCCGGACATTGAGCGAAGTGGTGGTCATCGGCTACGGAACCCGTCAACGCCGGAGCATTGTCGGGGCAGTCGACCGGATTGGGACGGAATTGCTGGAAGACCGGCCGGTAGGAAACGTCATGCAGGCCTTGCAGGGAGCTGCCGCAAACCTGACCATCCAGCAACGCAGCATGAATCCCAACGAGAATACGATGAACATCAATATCCGGGGGATCAGTACGATGAACAACAACGACCCGTTGGTGGTGATCGACGGAATGATTACGGAGCTGGAAAGCTTAAACAAGCTGAACCCCGAAGACATCGAGAATATCTCGGTATTGAAAGACGCCGGAAGCGCCGCCATCTACGGCTCACGCTCTTCCAACGGGGTGATCCTCGTGACGACCCGGAAGGGGAGCAAGGGGATGAAGCCCGTCGTTCGCTTCAGCGGAATGGTCGGCTACGAACAGCCGGACGTCCTCTACACGCCGGTCAAGGGATACGAGAACGCACTGCTCAAAAACCAGGCGTTGATGAACGTCGGGAACTCGCCTATCTTCACGCCGGAGCAGATTCGTGACCTGCGGGATAAGGATGCCGGTAACTGGTTCTTGGACGACATCCTCAGGAATGCGTTGCAGCAGACCTACAACGTGAGTATCTCCGGAGGGAGTCAATCCTCGACCTATATGGTATCCGCCGGATATTACAACCAGGAAAGCAACTTCGTCGGGGGCTACGGCCTGGAACGGTACAATTTCCGTACCAACCTGATCAATGAATACGGACGCCTGAAACTGACCACCCTGATGTCCTATAACCGGACGATGCAGGATACGCCCAACGCCAGCACGGGTAACCTCATTGTCGACGGCGGAAGAATACCGCCCTATTACTATTATAAGATGAAAGCCGATAACGGGCATTACCTGATCAACGACGTCCTGTCGGAGTTCACTCCGCTGGCGCTTCTCGAAGCCGGAGGATACCAGAAAAAAGACGAGGATAACTTCCTGGGAAGCGTCAATGCCGAATTGGAGATCCTGGAAGGGTTGAAAGCAAAAGGGGTCGTCGGGCTTGACCTGACGACGCATCACCGCTTTATCCGGGCGCTCGAGGTACCGTTCTATTCCAGTGAAACGGCCGATACCCCGATCTCCTATACCAATTCGGCACGCAATACCGAAGATTATAACGAAAAGAAGTATACGTTGAATACCCAGTTCATGCTCGACTATGACCGGACATTCAACAGCCTGCATCAGGTCACCGGCTTGCTGGGCGTGTCGAACGAATCCTATACCAGGCAAGCCAATGAGATCAAACAGCGGTATACCGACAGGGATCTGGGTATCCCGGATTCCGACGGGAAAACGGAGTTCGACCCCGGAAGCTACAATACGCCGGCGCAACACCAGCGAAGGAGTATCTATTCCCTCTTCGGGCGTGCCGGCTATTCCTACGCCGACAAATACCTGGGTGAGTTCAGTTTCCGTTACGACGGCTCTTCCAAGTTTGCCGAAGATTTCCGGTGGGGCTTCTTCCCCTCCGTATCGGCCGGATGGCGGGTGTCGGAAGAAAACTTTATGGAATCATACAAGGAAAAGCTCGGCGAGTTAAAGCTCAGGGGGTCGTATGGCGTATTGGGAAACCAAAACGTCGACGACTATTCGTACCTCACCACCTACAGCATCTATACCAATACATACGGATTCAATAACGAAGCCGTTTCGGGCACCGGCTTTGATTTCGGGAACTCCGAACTGCGGTGGGAGGAATCGGCCAATATGAACGTCGGCCTGGATGCCTCTTTCCTGAAAAACAGCCTCTTCGTGTCACTGGATTATTTCAGGAAAACGACGTCGAATATCCTCTTGACGCCCGTCGTCCCCTCGGTATTCGGCGGAGCCGTAGCCAAGGAGAATGCCGGGAAGATGAAGAACCAGGGCTGGGAAGTGACCCTTAGCTACCGCGTAAACCATGGTGATTTCAGGCACAACCTCAGTCTGAATGTCGCCGACTCGAAGAATGAAGTCGTCGATTTCAACGGCGTGGAACGGATCGACCAGAACGACCAGTTGTATAAACTGATCCGCGAGGGCGAGGCGTTAGGGTCGTACTACGGGTATAAGACCGACGGCCTTTTCCAGAACTACGACGAGATCGCCAATAGCGCCTTGCCGCTTGGCGTCACCGTAGAACCCGGCGACGTGAAATATGTCGACTACGAAAAGGACGGGGTGATCGACGACAAAGACCGCCAGGTGCTGGGGAATGCCTTTCCGCGTTATACGTTCGGCCTTAATTATACCGTCGGCTGGAAAGGCTTCGACCTGAACCTGTTTTTCCAGGGAGTAGGGAAGCGGGATATGTATTTGCGGGGTGAACTGATCGAACCGTTCCATTCCAACTATTCGTATGTGATCTACCAGCACCAGTTGGATTTCTGGACGCCGGTCAACACCGATGCCCGCTGGCCGCGCCTGACAGCGCCCAACTCCCCCTCCAACACCAACAATTACCAACGGACGGGATCGGATATCTATCTGCTAAACGCCGCATACCTCCGCTTGAAGAACATACAGGTCGGATATACCTTGCCGGGACATATTTCAAGGAAGTTCGGCGTACAGAAATTGCGGATCAATGTGAATGCGCAAAACCTGTTTACCCTCTCCAACATTTCGTTCATCGACCCCGAGTCTTCCGAGTTCGGGAACAATATGGGCGGAACCGGCGGATTGGGAGCGAACAGCGGGCGTAACTATCCTACGTTAATCTATTATGGGTTCGGCTTAAATTTGGAATTTTAATACTGTATATGATGAAAAAGATACTAATAAGCATGCATGTCTGCCTGATCGCCGGATTGTTTACCTCCTGTAACGACCTGGATCAGTACCCGACCAATAAATACACCGACGAAACCTATTGGACGAGCGCCGACAAAGCGTTGTCGGTGTTGAATATGGCCTACAGCCAGATGTATAACAACGACTATTTTTTCAATACCGAAAGCCTGTCGGATAACCTGTATGAGGGCAGGGGATCGAGCGATGAGAAGATCATCTCTTCCGGACAGGCCGATCCGGCAACCGGACGCTTTGCCAACGAATGGCGCAACTGCTACGAGGGGATCAAGACCTGTCACGCCTTTCTCGAAAATGTGGATCGCGTAGCAGGGATGGACGAAGCATTGAAGAGCCGCGCCAAAGCGGAAGCCCGCTTTATCCGCGCCTTTTTGTTCTTCCGGCTGGCCAACTGGTACGGCGACGTGCCATTCTTCCAACAGGATATTACCCTGTCCGAATCAAAGGTCATTGCCCGTACACCGCAGGCGGAAGTGATCGCCTTTGTGCGGAGCGAATTGGACGAGATCAGGGACTTGCTACCCACCAAAGAAGAATATGCCGATGCCGACAAAGGACGGATCACCTCCGGCGCCGCGGTCGCTTTCAAAGCGCGTACCTATCTGTATGCGAATGACTGGGAAAATGTGGTATCTTCCTGCGAACCGCTGATCCGGGCAGTCTACGGGAACTATTCCCTCTTCCGGGATTATGAGGGGTTGTTTATGCCTGAAAACGAATACAACGACGAAGTGATCCTTGACCTGGCATATGTGCCGTCGCTCAGAACCTGGGGCAACTATTTCGATCTTGCCCCCCTGTCGGTTGGCGCGCGTGTAAACGCCATGTCGCCCACGCAGGAGCTGGTGGACGACTACCTCATGCTGAACGGCCGGCCGGTTACCGACCCGCTTTCGGGGTACGACGAGAATGCCCCCTACATCAACCGCGACCCGCGGCTGACCGCCACCGTCGTATATCACGAATTTCCCTGGAAACTGGCCAACGGACAGATACAGACGATCTACATCAAGCCCGGTTCGGCTCCCGACCAGACAGGGCAGGTCGATGAATACCGCGGGCCGGGTAGCAACTCGACAGGTACGGGCTACTACCTGCGGAAATATTACGACCCGACCGCCTTAGCCGGTATCACCTCAGGACTGAACCTGATACTGATCCGCTACGCCGACATCCTCTTGATGTATGCCGAAGCGAAGAACGAGTTGGGACAGATGGATGAAACCGTATGGAATACCACCATCCGGGCGCTCCGCCAACGCGCCGGCTTTACCGACCCGGAAGCGCTGAACTTCAACAACGCCTGGACGCAATCCGACCTCCGTACCCTCATCCACCGCGAACGGAGAACCGAGCTGGCCATTGAAAGCCTGCGTATCCACGATATCCGCCGTTGGAAAACAGCGGAAAACGTTTTGAATACCATTCCGCACGGCGCAAAGTATGGAGAAGCCAGCATCGACAATGGCTACATACGCCTCGACAGGCGGAACTTTAATAAAGACCGGGATTACCTCTGGCCGGTTCCCCAATCACAGGTAGATATCAACCGAAATCTGGGACAAAACCCCGGATATTAATCAAGTACAACTAAAAAAACAACAAGAAATCATGAAAACAATAGGCTTTAATTTACTGGTTATAATGGCTCTGATTGTCGCATCCGCCGGATGTAGCGACGATGGGGAACTAAAGAACATACACGTTACAACCGTGAAGAAACTGTATGAACCCAATGACGGGAAATTGGTTGTATTGCAAAGCTCGGCATCCGCCACGCTCTATTTTGAATGGGAACATGCCAAGGCGGAAGATAGCGGGATGGTGTTGTATGAAATCGTCTTCGACCGTGAGGGGGGAGACTTCTCGGATCCCGTTTACCGCATGGCTTCCGACAACAATGGAGGCTACAACCACGTCACCATCACGCACAAGCAATTGAACAAGATTGCCGCCATGATGGGTATCGAGTCGTCGGCCACCGGAAAGTTCATCTGGACCATATTCTCCTCCAAAGGGGTCAATGAGGTGAAAGCCGAAGAGAGCAGGACGATCGAAGTCACACGCCTGGCAGGGTTTGCCGATATACCGATCGACCTCTATGTGACGGGAGAAGGCTCGGAGGGAGGAGAGAACCTGCCGGCTGCCGTCAAGATGAAAGCCATTGCCGCCGGAGAGTTTGAAGTGTACACCCAGTTGTCGGCCGGTAAGAGCTTCTATTTCGCGGATGCCGTTGCCGGAACGCCGCGGCGGATTTATACCGATGGCGAACTGCTGAAAGAGGGCGGCACGACGACGGTAGCCACGACCGGCGTCTACAAGGTCGAGCTTGATTTCAATGTCGGGTCAGCCGTCTATACACAGGTGACCGGGCTGGGACTCTTTTTCAGTCCGACGAACGAGATCCTGTTCAATCTGGATTATATCGGGTACGGCGTGTGGAAAGCATCCGATAAACCGCTTAACTTCCATCAGGAATCATGGGGAGGCGACGAACGCTACAAGTTCAGGATGTTTCAGGTCAAAGCGGACGAAGAGGTAGAGATCGAATGGGGAACCCTGAACGGAACGGACAGCCGTCCGAACAGCAGCAGCCCCGCCTCCTATTACTACGTGAAAGAGGTGCCCGTCAGCCAATGGGACAACAAATGGAAGTTTGCCGGCGAAATGGATGGCGCCATCATTGATGTCACCTTCTATTTACAAGCCGACACCCCCTACACGCATGAGGTGGTTAAGATAGGAAATCAATAAGGAGATGAATGCTATGCAGAAGATCACGCTTTTGATTGTTCTCCCATTTCTGTTCGCCACCTGCGGAGAGGGGAATAACGGCGCTATCAACCCCGACGAACCCTATACCGTTCGTTGGGGCGAAGCAGCCGATAGCAGCAGTACGGTGTTGATTACGTCGTTCTGGAATGTCGGCGAAAAGTATTTCAATTACGACAGCAACGGGAAGAATGAGTTCCATTATTGGCCGCAAGCCCATGCGTTGGATGTATTGGTCGATGCCTATCTCCGGACGGGCGACGAGTTCTATAAAACCTATTTTGATCCATGGTACGAAGGAGTGAGGATCAAGAACGGCAACACGTTTCAAAACGACTATTACGACGATATGGAATGGATTGCATTGGCCATGCTGCGTACCTGGCAGGCGACCGGCGATGAGAAGTTCAAAAACGCGACGCTCGACATATGGGAATACATCAAAACCGGATGGAACGATTCCGCCGGAGGAGGTATCGCCTGGGTGAAGAGCCAGCCGTACAGCAAAAATGCCTGTTCCAACGGGCCGGCCTGTATCCTGGCCGCCCGCTTGTACCAGCAGTTTGGCGACGAAGCAAACAAGGAGTGGGCGCTGAAGATATACGATTGGGAAAAAGCCACGCTGTTTAATGCAAACAACGGCATGGTACTCGACAACATCAACGGCAATACCGGCGAAAAAACCAATTGGGTCTTTACCTACAACCAGGGGACATTTGTCGGCTCCGCCGTCGAGTTACATAAAATAACCGGCGAGAAAGCCTACCTCAATGATGCCGTACTGGCGGCCAATTATACGTTGAACAGCCTGGTAAACGCCGCCGATGCCCTGTTGAAAGATGAGGGAAGCGGCGACGGAGGCTTGTTTAAAGGCATCTTTATCCGCTATTTTGCCGAATTGATCGGGCAGGAGCGGCTGGATGCTTCCGATAAAAAGCGTTATCTTCAATTCCTTGAACACAATGCCAATGTCCTCTGGCAGCAGGGAACAAACAAATCGTCTGTCCTGTTTGCCCCGTATTGGAAAAACAGGCCGGCTTCGCAAACCGGCTTGACCGAACAACTGAGCGGCTGCATGCTGATAGAGGCCGCCGCACAATTAATACCCATAGCCCAATGAAACGAATCCCCCTGTTTTTGATCCTTTCTTCTACCATCCTCTTCTGTATGGCCGGATGCCTGCCGCAACGGAAACCGCTGACGGATTATGTCAATCCCCTGTTCGGGACAACCACCCTGTGGGACAGTATCGACCTGGGCTATACGCCGACACGCCGGACTTGGGGAGCCGAAGTCTTTCCCGGAGCATCGCTACCCAATGCGATGGTGCAGGCAAGCCCCGTTACCCTGTTTCGGAGCGGCTCCGGTTATCAGTATGAAGATACGGTGATTTATGCGTTCACCCATACCAACAAGGGACATTGGAACCTGTGCCATGTCCCCCTGTTGCCCGTTACCGGCGAAGTGGCGCCCGACCGGTATTATTCCGCGTTCAGCCACGACAACGAATCGGCACAGCCGGGTTATTACCGCGTCTTTCTCGAACGGTACGGCATTGATGTGGAGCTGACGGCCACGCTGCGGTGCGCCTATCATACATATACGTACAGGAAAGGACGGGACAAAAAACTGCTGGTCGACCTTTCCGTCTCCAACGAAAGGGTGAGGGATTGGGAAATCAAGCAAGAGGGCGAAAACGCCTTTAAAGGCTATCAGACAACAGGCGAAAAAATCTATTTCTATGCCCTGTCCAATCATAAGATAGAGGCGGTCGAATCGCTGAAGAACGACGCAAAAGAGGTGAGGATCGTCCGCTTTGCCGACGGTTCTCCCGCTGCGCCGGTCGAACTGAAAATAGGCTTCTCGTTCGTCAGCATCGAAAATGCGAAAGAGAACCTGGCCATCGAGATGGAGGCGAAAAGCTTTGAGCAGGTACGCACCGAAGCCCTCGGGATATGGGATGCCCTGCTGTCGAAGATACAGGTAGAGGGAGGCACGGAAAGGCAACGCATGATCTTTTACTCTTCGCTCTACCGCGCGTTCCTCTGGCCGGCTTTGCGCAGCGATGCCAACGGCGATTTTACGGACGGCCAACGCGAAGTGGTGAACAAAGGATTCAACTATTATACCGACCCCTCTTTCTGGGACGACTACCGGAATAAGCTGGTACTGCTCTGCATCCTGTCGCCCGAAGTGGCGGTCGATGTGATTCGCTCCATCACCGACAGGGGAGAGAAGAGCGGCTTTATGCCGACCTTTTTCCATGGCGACCATGCCTCGGCGTTCGTGGCCGGCGCCTACCTGAGGGGACTGAGGGGATTTGACCTGCAAAGCGCCTACCAACTGCTCCTGCGCAATGCCACCATCGAAAGCCGCAGCCGCCCACACCTGAACGAATACATGGAGAAAGGCTATATCTCCGAGCCGGATATCGAACATCCCGTCATTGAAACGAAAGCGCATGCCGGCGTCACCAAAACGTTGGAATATGCCTACGACGATTATGCCGTCGCCTTGCTGGCAAAAGAGCTGAACGATACGGAAAATTACGCCATGCTGATGGCGCGGACAGGGAACTACAGGAATATGTTCGATCCACAGACAGGGCTGATGCGGGGACGTTTGGCGACGGGCGACTGGATAAAGCCTTTCGACCCTTACTACCCCTACTACGAATACATGTATCGTGAAGCCAATGCCTGGCAATCCTCTTTTTTTGCCCCCCACGATGTCGAGGGACTGATCGGGCTTTATCCCGACAGGGAAGCGTTTGAATCCAAATTGGACTCCCTGTTCTCCATTCCGTGGAAAGGCTATGAAGCCCATAACCTGTCGGGTTTTATCGGGCAATATTGTCATGGCAACCAGCCCGACCATAATTATCCCTACCTGTATTACTTCATCGGCAAGCAGGAAAAGGCGCAGGCGTTGTTGGACAGTTGCATGAATCATTTCTATGGTATGGGGCGCGAAGGATTGGCTTTGGCCGGTATGGACGATGCCGGCGAAATGTCGTCGTGGTATGTCTTCAACGCCATAGGCCTCTATCCCTTTTCCCCTGCCGACGAAGCGTATATCGTATCAGTCCCCCTGTTTGACAAAGTCACCTTATCGCTCGACAACAAAACATGTACGATCCGCAAAGAAAACGGCGGCCGGAAAATAACCGCCATCACCTATGGAGGCCAAAAAGCAGAAGGCTATTTCATTTCCCATAAAGAGCTAAAGAAAGGAGACGAACTGCTGATACAAACGACTGAATAACTTAACATTATTATAACGGGGAGAAAACAGATATTCCTCTGCATCCTCTACCTTTTTCTTCGGCAATCACTATCCTTTTTATAAGGAACAACTACCGGCTTGCTCGGTATGTAGTGATCGTTCGCCATATGGCGAACGATTAATGCGTCGGTAGGAAGGAGCTACTTGGTGCCGAGAAAAGAACTACCGGTTGCCGAAGGAAAAGGGAAGGTCTCCCGTTTCGTTTTACATGCCTTATATTGAACGCACAGGTGTTCCCGTGCCATTTTTATTTGCTTCCGTCCAAAAAAAGGGGTTACTTTGTACGGAAAAAAAATGAACGGAATAGACGATATATTACAGCGGCAACGGTGTTTTTTTGCCGGAGACTTTGCACCGCGGACGGTTGCCGGGCGGCTGGATAGCTTGAAGCGTTTGAAAGCGGCTATCCTTGCGCATACGGCGGAGATAGAAGATGCGCTGTGGAAGGACCTGCGTAAATCGCCTTATGAAACGTATGTGACGGAGGTCGGCATGGCGATTGAGGAGATTGACGGGTGTTTGAAACGGCTCGGCCGGTGGGCAAAGCCGGAGCGGGTGGCGTCGCCCGTTATGCTCTTTCCTTCCCGTAGCCGGATTGTACGTGAGCCGTACGGGTTGGTGTTGATTATTGCACCGTGGAATTATCCTTTCCAATTGCTGATGACACCGTTGATATCGGCTGTGGCTGCGGGGAATGTGGTGGCGGTCAAGCCGTCGGAATATGCGGCGCATACGGCGAAAGTGGTGGGAACAGTTATACGCGAAGCGTTTGACGAACGGCATGTGTCGGTGTTTGAAGGCGGCGCGGATGTCAGTACGGCGTTGTTGAAACAGCGTTTTGACTATATCTTCTTTACGGGAAGCGCACGGGTCGGGCGGATTGTGATGGCGGCGGCAGCCACCCACCTGACGCCGGTGACGTTGGAACTGGGTGGGAAAAGCCCTTGTATTGTCGACGCTTCGGCGCATATCGCGGTTGCTGCCCAGCGGATTGTATGGGGAAAGCTGTTGAATGCCGGGCAGACCTGCGTTGCACCTGATTACCTGCTGGTGCATACGTCGGTAAAGACGGCTTTGATCGAAGAGATGATCCGCTGTATCCGCCTCTTTTACGGCGAAGAGGCACGCCTTAGCCCCGACTATCCGAGACTTGTTTCGACGGCGACGGCCGACCGCCTGGCCTCCTTGCTGGAAGGCGCAACTATTCTTTACGGGGGGACGGTCGACCGCGAAGAGCGCTATATCGAACCGACCCTGTTGGACGTCGCCTCGCTGGATTGTCCGCTGATGCGGGAAGAGATTTTCGGCCCCCTGCTTCCCGTGTGCGGCATCTCTTCTGTCGATGAGGCGGTGGCCTACATCAACAGCCGGCCGAAACCGCTGGCGCTGTACTATTTCGGTGATACGAAGAGGGGACGCGACGTGATCCGCCGTACCTCCTCCGGTGGCGCGTGTATCAACGATACGGTTCTGCATATCGTTAATCCCGCTTTGCCTTTCGGAGGGGTAGGGGAGAGTGGTATGGGGAGCTATCATGGACGCGCCGGTTTCGAAACGTTTTCCCACCGCCGTTCCGTGCTGGTTTCTGCGACATGGATAGACATCAAACTCAAGTACCCTCCCTACCGGAATAAGCTGAAATGGATGAAACGCCTTTGGTGAGACGCTAAATGTACCATTTTGCCCTGTTATAATTTAGTAATGATTTGGTGGTTATAAAATTATAGTGTATTTTTGTCCGGTAAAATTATACTACAAATCATGAAAAAGGCAAAGAAACTGACTAAGAATCAAAAGAGATGGACAGTGATTATCGGTAGCATTATCATATTAGGAATCATTGCCGTATGGATTGTCAATTCTTTTGGAGTGACGGATGGGCAGATCGAAGGCAAATGCTGTTAAACGAACATGCTTGGCAATTTCGCTATCTACATGAAGGATGGGCAGGGGGAGAACAACCGGCTGTATGCGAAGCTGTACTGTTCTTTGTGCGCTGCATTGCGAAAAACGCATAATGTGCTGTTTACCGTCTTCGTCAATAATGAAATTACGCTTGTCCTGCTATCGCTCGAAGACTATATCGGTGCTACAACGCAGCGGGTATTTTGTCCTAAGTTTGTCACGAAAAGGTTCAAAAGACAACCCGCTTATTCTCATCGGGCAATAGATAAAGCCGCCGGAATTTCAGCCATGCTGGGATGGATATATGCCATTGATTTTTGTACAGACAACGTGAAATACGCTTTCGCTTCCGGTCTCGTTGAGCCGTGGATCGAAAGGCTTTTACAGGATACGCTTGACGACTTGGATGCGGACACGCAACGTATGGTTGAGGAATATGCCGTCATCACCCGGACTAATTCGCAGGATTTTGATTTAATCCAATCGAAATCGTATGAGCTGACCAAGCAACTATACAAGGAAATTGCCGGAGAAACCGATATGCCACAGGATAAAATGGAACACCATGCACACTTGTTTGGATTAATCGGCAAATGCATCGCTTTCGTAGATCCTTTATTCGATATAGAAAAAGATGCCGAAAGCCGCTCTTTCAATCCGATCATTGCCCGGTCGAGTGCAAAGAAAACGCCGCTAAGCGACGAATACAGCGCTTTTCTGGATCAATATTGGGAGGTGGAGCATGAAATAGGAAACATACTTGCCACAAAAGCCGGTAATTTCCATAAGACGCTGATCTATGCGGTCAGTCAGGGATTAGAAAATAATGCGATAAAGATAAAACATACGGTAAATGGCTTTTTCAACGATGGGGAAATGAAAAACGAGACGTTGGCTTCCCGTTTTTTTGGCGACAGGTATTAACCGCAGTTTCAACAAAATAATCATTCAAAAGTATATGGTAACATGGAAAAAATGGAGATAACGGTAACAGAGAAAGACGACAGAACCGTCATTAAAATTTCAGGGCGATTAGACATCGTCAGTTCGGTCGAGTTTGAAAAATCCGTCAATTCCTTATTCGAGAGCGGCGTAAGGAATATACTGGTCGATTGCAGCGATATGGAATACACCAGTAGTGCAGGCTTGCGCGTCTTTTTGTTGATGAGAAAAAGGATTGAAAGCAATAAGGGAAAACTCATCCTCAAGGCGCTAAAGCCGGAAGTGGAAAGTGTTTTCCGTATGGTTGGTTTCTTATCTATGTTTGACCTTGAAGCATAATATAATGAAGCGCTATCCTCTTTTTATCCTGCTCACCGTCCTTCTGTCGTCTTCATGCAGCGGCAGTAAAGAACCCGGAGGGTTAAACCTCACAAAGACAGACGACCTCCACGATAAACGTATCGCCATATTGGTCGGCAGCATTTGCGATAGCTACGTAAAGGAGCACTATCCCCATTCGAAAATGCTGTACATAGACAATATCTCGGATATTGTGCTGGCTGTTAAAAACGGGCAATGCGACGGCACTTTCTTCGACCAGGGCATCATACCCGATGTCGTGAAAGAACATCCGGAAATAGGCGTCCTCGAAGAAGGGTTGATTTATCAGGACATCGGTTTCGGCTTTAACCGCAACAATACGCAGTTGAAAGACCTGTTCAACGAATTTTTACGCGAACTGAAAGACAGCGGACAGCTGGAAGTGCTCTTGGACAGCTGGATCAACGAGTATGAAAACATGCCTGTTCCCGTAGTGGGCGGCGATGGCAGTGGCGGCGTTGTCCGGATGGGCACTACCGGAACCGAAATACCCGGTTCGTTTGTGAAAGACGGAAAGCCGACAGGCCTTGATATAGACCTTCTCTACCGCTTCGCCACGAAACATAACCTGAAAGTAGAGGTGCAAAGACTCTTGTTCGGCGGACTGATTGCCGCCATCGAAACAGGCAAAGTCGATATCATCGGCAGTGGTATCGCCATTACCGAAGAACGAAGTAAACGGATCGACTTTTCCGAGCCTTACCAAAAAATACGAATCGACGCGATTGCCTTGAAAAAAAATATCGCCGCCGGCAACCATGCATCAAACAAATTCAACAACGCCAGCGATTTGGCGGATAAACGCCTCGGCGTGCTCATCGGCTCCGTTTACGACCGCTACGCCACAGAACATTATCCCAATGCGAAACTCGTCTATATAGACAATATGCCCGATATTGTGGTCGCGATCGAAAATAACAAGTGCGACGGCGCATTCTTTGCCAATGACGTTATCGCCGATATCTTGCGGCAACATCCCGCTATTGGCGTACTCGAGACCGGTTTATTCTCACACGAGATGGGCTTTGGTTTCAACTACAATAATCCCCGTTTACGCGAACTGTTCAATGACTTTCTACGTGAGTTGAGAGCCGCAGGCGAACTGCAAGCCATATACGACCGCTGGGTAAACGATTTTGACACCACTCCGCTACCGGTGCTGGGCGGCGACGGCAGCGGAGGCGTCATCCGCTTCGTGACGACAGGCAGCGATGTGCCCAGTTCGGCGATCCGTGACGGGCAACCCGCCGGTTACGATATCGACCTCTTCTACCGTTTTGCTACCAAGCACAATTTTAAAGTGGAAATCCAGAGAATACATTTCGGCGGACTGATTGCCGCGATCTCGTCCGGAAAAGCAGATATTGCAGGCAGCAGTATCATTATTACCGAAGAACGGGCAAAACAGATGGCTTTTTCCGAACCTTACGCCAGCAAGCGTATAGATGCGCTGGCGCTGAAAAAAAATATCGCCGCCTATGCAACGGAAGAAAACACGGCTGATCAACCCTCTTTCTTGACCACATTCGTACAAAACTTTGACAACAACCTGATCAGGGAAAAACGTTATATGCTCATCGTCAACGGACTGATGGTAACGCTCCTCATCTCTGTTTTGTCGGCATTGCTGGGTACTATTCTCGGCGGACTGATCTGCTTCATGCGCATGAGCAGCAATCGCCTTTGTCGCAGCATTGCCGCAGGATATATTATTGTTTTGCGCGGAACGCCGATTCTTGTCCTGCTGATGATCCTGTTTTATATCGTCTTTGCCAAAGTGGATATTAACGCGGTAGTGGTCGCCGTCATCGCTTTTGCCATGAACCTGGCGGCATACGTCTCCGAGATGTTTCGGACTTCGATAGAAAGCGTCAATAAAGGGCAAACCGAAGCCGGTATTGCCATGGGATTTACAAAGGTGAGTACGTTTATCCATATCATCTTGCCGCAAGCCGTGCACCGTGTGATGCCGGTATATAAAGGCGAATTTATTTCGCTCGTAAAAATGACTTCGGTTGTCGGATACATCGCCGTAGAAGATCTGACGAAAGCCAGCGATATCATCCGCAGCCGCACCTTCGATGCTTTTTTCCCACTCCTGCTTGTAGCGGCTATCTACTTCCTGCTGGCATGGTTGTGTACACTCCTGCTCGACAGGATTGAGCTAAGCGTCGACCCTAAACATATCCTTAAAAAGCAGATAAAAACAACGTTGAAGGATAGCAAATGATATAAAAGAAAGACATGTATGATACAAGTAGAACATTTAATAAAAATGTATGGCGACCTGACGGTGTTGCGTGATGTGAATGCCGAAATAAAGAAAGGGGAAGTCATTTCCATTATCGGCCCGTCGGGGACGGGAAAAAGTACCTTCTTGCGTTGCCTCAACCTGCTCGACGCTCCTACCGACGGGAGTATATATATTGACGGGCAGGATATTCTTTCGGCGAAAGCCAATGTCCCGCTGTTGCGCCGCAAAATGGGAATGGTGTTCCAAAACTTCAACCTTTTCGAGCACCTTTCCGTCATGGGCAACCTGACGATTGGCCCCATAAAATTGTTGGGACGGTCGCGCGAAGTAGCTAAAGCGCGCGCCCGCGAACTGTTGAAAATAGTGGGATTGGCCGAAAAAGAAAATGCCTTTCCCTCCGAACTTTCGGGCGGACAAAAACAGCGCATCGCCATTGCCCGTTGCCTGTCTATGGAGCCGGAGATTATCCTCTTCGACGAACCTACTTCGGCGCTCGACCCGACGATGGTGAGCGAAGTGCTCAGCGTGATCCGTCGATTGGCTAAGGAAGGAATGACAATGGCTATCGTCACGCATGAAATGAAATTTGCGCACGATGTATCGAGCCGCATCTTCTATATGGATCAAGGCGTGATCTACGAAGAAGGTACACCTCACGAGATTTTTACCGCGCCCCGGAAGAATCTGACACGCACGTTTATCAACCGCATCCGAAGTTTCCACTTTCACATCGCCAATGCCAACTACGACCTGTATGCGCTGAACGCGGAAGTCGAAAACTTCGGCGAGAAGCATATCTTTACGCCTTCCCGCCGCAACGCTGTTTTGCTGCTGGTAGAAGAGGTCTTGCAACTTTGTTTTTCCATTGGCGACGAAGCCATCGCCAATACCGGAGGCGTCGACCTGAACCTCTCGTATTCCGAAAATACCGATGTGGTGGAAGTCATGCTGGAAAGTCATGCCTCGATCGAAAGCGTGATGACCCGCCATGAACCGGACGATGGACTGAGCAAAAGTATCATTGCCGGATTATGCGCTTCGACCGAAGAAATCGTTGAGGCCGGTCGTCGCAAATTGACCTTGAAATTGAAAAACTGAACATGGCGGCGTTCTACACCGTAATCGTATACTTTGCCGCCTTCTTGCCGGTGTTGCTATTCCTTGCGATGTTGGTGTGGCTGGATAGTTTCGCGTTAGTCAATAAACGCTGTCTGACCGGCGCTTTCCTGTGGGGTGTCGTATCCACGGCAATAGCGGCATACGGTAGCGAAGGGATGGCGCATCTTCTCCGTGAACGACTGTTTGTTGCGCCTGTCTTCGAAGAACTGTTAAAAGGGTTGGGTGTGCTTTATCTCATCGAACGGCAGCGTGCTGCGTTTTTTATCGATGCCGTGCTGTATGGCGTAGCTGTCGGCGCCGGTTTCGCCGTTGCCGAAAATATCCTGTATATATGGACATTTGCCGATATGACCTTGGGCACAGCCGTGATGCGTGGCATAGGTACGGCCATCATGCACTGCGGAGCGGTTGCAGGAACGGCGGCCATTCTGAGTTGGTTTTCTCTTCGAAGTAAACGCGGCGTATTGAGGTATTATTTGATTGCCTTGTTACCCGCCATCGCTTTACACAGTCTTTACAATTCGCTCATCTTGCCGCCGGCGCTGGCTTTGATAGCCGTTCTCTTTGGCGTTGCCGCATGGATCATTGCGCTCATCATCTGTAATGAAAAAACGATAGGCAAATGGCTTGATGTGGAAGTGGATACCGAAGTACAACTTCTCACCGCCATGCAAAAGGGCGAATTTACCCAGTCGCGCGCCGGCGTTTACCTGCTCAGTCTCCGCGAACATTTTGCCGCTGAAACCTTCGTGGATATGTATTGCTATCTCAAACTCTATCTGGAGTTGTCACTTGCCTCCAAACGCAATATGATGCTTGCCGAAGCAGGTATCGACATTCCCGAAGAAGATGACCTGGCACGGAAACTCACCGAATTTAACGCGCTCAAAAGGCAAATCGGTAAAACAGGTGAAATAGCCCTCGCCCCGCTCGTGAAGCGTGACAGGCTCTTTGAATGGAAAGTAAGTAAACTATAAACAATGAATGATAAGCTAAAAATGAAGATATTGAGGTATGCCGTCGTAGCGTGGACGATGATTCCATTTTTCGCCGCCGCCCAGAAACTGACCTTTACGCCGCAATGGACGCCACAAAGTCAGTTTGCCGGCTATTATGCCGCAGCGGAAAAAGGTTTTTACAGGCAGGCAGGGCTGGACGTCGACATCGTCCATTTTTCCACTTCCCTCAATGCGGTAGAGATGTTGAAAAGCGGCGTGTCCGATATCATTACCTGCAACCTGATGGAGGCGATGAAACAGCGTGATGCCGGTTTGCCGTTGGTCAATATCCTGCAAACGTCGATGCAGTCGAGTATGCTGATTATTTCCCATACGCCGCTCGACAAGGGATGGCTGTCGCTCAATGGCAAACGGGTAGGCCGGTGGCGGGCAGGATACAGCGCTATCGCCTCCCTTGTATCCCGTGAGCAAGAATTACAAATAGAGTGGGTCGACTTTTTAAGCGGTATCAACCTGTTTATGTCCGGGGCGGTAGATGCCACTATTGCCATGAGCTACAACGAATTATTCTCCATCATGGAAACAGGGACTAACGTAGCGGAGAATCAACTCATCCGCTTTGCCGACTCGGGCTACAATATTCCCGAAGACGGAGTATATGTGACGGAGTCGTTTTTCCTGAAAAACAGGGAGGCTGTCGTCCGGTTCGCCGAAGCGACCCGGAAAGGTTGGTTATGGGTGAAAGATCATCCGGAGGAGGCGACCGACATTGTCATGTCGGTGGTTAGGAAACACAAAATTCCTACCAACCGGCATCACCAGAGGATGATGCTCGCAGAAATCCTCCGGTTGCAATGCTTGCCGGGCGAAACCGAACCCGCCTTCACGTTGCCCGAAATCCAATGGGACTACCTGAACGCCTTGTTGCTGGAAACGGGCGATATACACAAAAAGATTGAATACCGTAATTTTATCAAGCAATGAAACCTGCTTTTCGTTCCTTTTCAACCAAGTTGAGTTTGTACATTATTTGTGTTACCGGGGTCGTGTTCGTCGCTTCTTTCATGCTCTTTTTCGAGTCGGCGAAACGTGTCGTCATCTCCGAAGCCTTTTCGCATGCCAACAGCGAGGTAGCCAAGACGTCAAGCCAGATTGTAGCCGCCCTGACGCAGGTGGAGCAATCGGTCAAAAACGCGGTGCTGTTTGTTGAAAGCAACCTCGCCCGTCCCGACTCGCTCATTGTTATCATTACAAACATGCTGCAGGCGAATCCCCTGATTGATGGCGCATCAATTGCTTTTGAACCGGGCTATTATCCGTCGAAAGGTACCTACTTCATGCCGTATGTGCATCGGGAAGGGATGGAAATCCGTGCAAAAATACTTGGAAGCGTATTGTATGATTATTTTTACATGGACTGGTACCTGATTCCCAAACTTCTGAAACAAGACTACTGGAGCGAACCGTATTACGACGAAGGTGGCGGCGAAATGATCATGACCACTTACACCCACCGGCTTACCGGCGCCGACGGTGAACTTTATGGCGTAGTAACGGCCGATGTTAAGCTCGACCGGTTCACGACCTTGGTGAACGCGACTAAACCGTACGCCCGCTCGCATACCTTCATGCTCAGCCGGAACGGCTACTATTTATCGCACTGCGAACCGGAGAAAGTGCTTAACGAAACCATCTTCTCACCGACTGTGGTAGGAGAAGCCGACACGATGGCGGTATACATCGGCCGGCAAATGATGTCGGGCGCACAAGGCATTGCCGCATGGACGGATAAGGGCGCTCCGGCCTATGTTTTCCATGCACCCATCCACAATACCCGGTGGTCTATCGCTACCGTTATTCCCGATAGCGACGTCTTGGAAGGTCTCTACACCATGACTTGGACGGTAGCGACGGCGGCCTTGGCCGGCATATTGCTGCTGTTCGGTTTTACCACGATTGTGATCAGGAAAGTGTCAGCGCCTTTGCGCTCTTTTTCCCAATCGGTGCGGATGGTGGCTTCGGGTAATTTTGATGTGCCGTTGCCTTCTGTTTCTTCGAAAGATGAACTGGGAGAGCTGCATCACGCCTTCCAATTTATGCAGTCGTCGCTTAAAAACTATATTGGCGAATTGAAAGAAACAACCGCTAAGAAGCAACAAATCGAGAGTGAACTGCAAATTGCCCGAACGATCCAGATGGGAATGGTTCCCAAGATTTTTCCCCCCTTCCCGAAACGGAGTGACATCGACCTGTTTGCCGTCCTGAATCCGGCTAAAGAGGTGGGCGGCGACCTCTACGACTTTTTCGTGGTCGACAACCGCCTTTACTTTACGATCGGCGATGTTTCGGGAAAAGGGGTACCGGCATCCTTGTTGATGGCCGTTACGAGAAGCCTTTTCCGTTCGGCGTCTTCACACATCGACCATCCGTCGGGCATCGTGAAAAGCATCAACAACTCAATCTCCGAAACCAACGATGCAGGTATGTTCGTTACGCTCTTCGTTGGAATCATCGACTTGGCGACGGGGCATTTTTCGTACTGTAATGCCGGGCATAACCCGCCGGTAATCATTGTCATGCCCGGCTATGTCAACTTTATGGAGCTGAAAACAAACATCGTGGTAGGTATCTTCGACGGTTACAACTACGAAGGTGGAGAATGTTTCCTCAACTGTGGCGATACCATTTTCCTCTATACCGACGGCGTTACGGAGGCTCAAAGCCGGCAATGGAAACTTTATGGCGAAGCGCGCCTTATCGAAGCGCTCAAAGCAAATGCCGGAGACGATCCAAAAACCTTGATCCATAAAATCATAGACGATGTGGCCGTTCACGTACATGATGCCGAACCGAGCGACGACCTGACCATACTCGCCATCCAATACAAAGCTGCACGGCAACGGGAAACGATTACCATTCGCAACCGTATTACCGATATTCCTTCGCTGGCGTCGTGGATAGAACTGCTGGCTAAACACTGGTCGATCGGCCGGGAGATGGAGGCCGATTTGCAGCTGGCCGTCGAGGAGGCTGTGGTAAACGTTATTTCGTATGCTTATCCCGAAAACGAAACGGGCGCCATCGACATCGCGCTCGAAATGACGGATGGCGCTCTTATCGTCGAAATTACCGATAGCGGCATAGCGTTCGATCCTACCGGCGTACCACAGGCCGACGTTACCCTCCCTGTCGATGAACGGCCTATCGGCGGATTGGGTCTATTTCTTATCAGTCATGTGGTGGACAGTGTCACATACCGGCGACAGGAGGGAAAGAATATATTGGAAATAAGAATGAATAGTCGTGTATGAAGATTGGGTCAATTGATTTGGGTGAACGGGCGGTCGTTTTGGCGCCTATGGAAGATGTGACGGATACGTCGTTCCGGTTGATGTGTAAACGTTTCGGGGCGGATATGGTGTATACGGAATTTGTTTCCAGTGATGCGCTTATCAGGCATGTCAATAAAACCCGGCAAAAACTGACTGTCGCGGAAGAGGAACGCCCTGTGGCTATTCAATTGTATGGAAAAGAGGTGGAAGCGATGACGGAAGCCGCCCGTATTTGCGAGGATGCCTGTCCGGATATGTTGGATTTGAATTTTGGATGTCCTGTAAAAAAGGTAGCAGGAAAGGGCGCGGGAGCAGGCATGCTTAGAACAATCCCTTTGATGCTCGAAATCACGAAAGAGGTGGTCAAAGCGGTCAACATACCCGTGACCGTAAAGACACGTTTGGGATGGGATGCGGATAACCGGATTATTGTCGATTTAGCCGAACAGTTACAAGACTGCGGCATTTCAGCCCTTTCCGTGCATGGACGTACGCGAAGCCAGATGTATACCGGAGAAGCAGACTGGACATTGATACGGAAAATAAAGGAAAATCCGCGTATGCGTATCCCTGTTATCGGTAACGGGGATGTGACGTCGGCAGAAATATGCAAACAACGTTTCGACGAATATGGCGTTGATGGCGTAATGGTAGGGCGTGGAAGCATCGGACGTCCATGGATATTCCGGGAGATCAAGCATTACCTGAACACGGGGGATCTTCTACCGGCCGAATCTTTCGTATGGTATTTGGATATCTTGAAAGAACAGGTTTTACAGAGCGTCGAACGGTTGGACGAACGTAGGGGAATTTTGCATATTCGTCGCCATTTAGCCGCTACTCCGCTGTTTAAAAATCTGCCGGACTTTAAAAAAATACGTGTTTCAATGCTTCGTGCAGAAACCGTTACAACCCTTTTTGATATCCTGAATACCCTTCCCGAGATATATAATTTGCAGGAAAATGTTCTCTAAAAGAATGACTTAATTGTTTTTGCGACATATTTATATTGATATGTTACAAAAGTTTATTTTGGAGAAAATAAAACTATCTATATTTGCATCAGAGTTTTTTTCATAGTATTTTAGATCTAAGGTTAACAAGCCTTTGTAAAGAAGGAATCGTGAGATTGCTTCTTTGGAAAGCGAAAAATTCGTCTCATATACTGAGGCGAATTTTTGTTATGTATCAAAGCGTCACTCCGGATTTAAATATCGCTATTTCCCTGTAGCTGTTCTTTTCATTCTTTGTAAAGGATTCGCCACTCGCCGTATCAATGACAAAACGGATAAACCGGCGGCATACGGCATCCATTGGCTCGCCTTCAAGCAAAACGCCGGCATTGAAATCAATCCAGCCCGGCTTATGGTCGAACAATCCGGAATGGGTAGACACTTTCACGGTAGGAACGAATGTACCGAACGGCGTTCCGCGTCCGGTCGTAAACAAAACCATATGACATCCGGAAGAGGCTAATGCCGTGCTGGCCACCAAATCATTCCCCGGAGCGTTTAACAGGTTTAACCCTTTTGTTTTCAGTCGATCCCCATACATTAATACATCCCTGACGACAGATGTTCCTGATTTTTGCGTACACCCCAACGATTTCTCTTCCAGCGTCGATATCCCTCCCGCCCTGTTGCCGGGTGAAGGGTTTTCATACACCGGTTGGTTGTTTGCAATGAAATAGGCCTTAAAGCTATTAATCAGGTGAACGGTCTTGTCAAAGACCTCCCCGGATATGCATCTGTTCATCAATAACGTTTCCGCCCCGAACATTTCGGGCGTTTCGGTTAATACGGTTGTCCCATCCTGTGCGACAAGGAAATCGGAGAAAACGCCCAGCAGGGGGTTGGCGGTAATGCCGGAAAATCCATCCGATCCCCCGCATTTCAGGCCGATCTTTAATTCGGACAGCGGGACATCGGTTCGTTTGTCTTTTGATGCGATGGCATACAGCTCTTTCAGTATCTCCATACCGGTTTCCAACTCATCGTCTACCTGCTGGGTGACCATGAAGCGAATGCGTTCCGTGTCATAATCGCCCAGAAATTCCCGGAAAGCATCCGGTTGGTTATTCTCGCAACCCAATCCGACAATCAATACCGCCCCGGCATTGGGATGAGTCGCCATGTTCCGCAGTATTTTCCGTGTATTTTCATGATCGTCCCCCAGCTGGGAGCAGCCATAATTGTGGGGGAAAGCGACAATAGCATCCATGCCGGCACATTTCGTTTCGGTGCGTAACCTTTCGGCCAACTGATTGATGATCCCATTTACACATCCCACCGTTGGAATGATCCACAGTTCATTCCGTATTCCCACATCACCGTTTTTCCGGCGATATCCTTGAAAGGTGAGCGCCTGTTTCGCGTGTAAAACGGGTCTGTGTTGTGGCTGGTAGGTATAGTCCAGCAGTCCGTCAAGGTTTGTCTTTATGTTGTGTTCGTTTACCCATGCGCCGCAACGGATGGGTTGCCTGGCATGGCCGATAGGATAGCCGTATTTGATGATATGCTCGCCTGCGGCAAACGTTTTCAGTGCCATCTTGTGCCCGGCGGGTATCTCTTCCCGCACGGTGACCTCCTGTCCGTCGACCGGCAGCTTTTCATCTTTGGACAGGCGGTTGATCGCCACAATCACGTTGTCATCGGGATGTATCCTGATATACCGCTTCATCTGATGATCTTCTTTATGGCGGCGAGCATTCCTTCGTCCCGGATCAGATCCAGAAAGGTTTCCAGCAAACCGGTCAGGCCGGGAATGGTATTCAGGTTTTCCTCCCAGATAGATTCTGCGCCGAGAACGCCTTCCGCAATGGTCTTCGCCTGGTTTGTCGCCCATAAGTCGCTGAGGAGTTGCAGGATTTCAGGAGCATCGTCGGGAGATATCCTTGTCCCGTCGTCCAGAGAGCCTCCTTTGTAATAGATAATGACGGCAGCCAACCCCATAACCAACCCTTCGGGGAGTCGGCCCTTCAGCTGAAGATAACGCTTCAATCCCGGCAGGCAGCGTGTTTTGTATTTCGGAAAGGAGTTTAACATGATACTGGTGACCTGGTGATCGACAAACGGGTTTTTAAAGCGCTCCAGCACTTCGCCGGCAAACAGGAGCAACTCCTCTTCCGGCAAGTGCAATGTCGGCAGTAATTCATCATACATTACCTGATGGATATATTTCCCGACCACCTCATGCAGACAGGCATCCCGTACGATAGGGATACCGGAGAGGAAAGCGACGGGAGCGAGCGCCGTGTGCGGGCCGTTCAAGAGGGTGACTTTACGTTCGTGATAGGGGCGTTCGTCAGGCACAAAGAGGACATTCAGCCCTGCCTTGCCGGCGGGAAATTCTTCGGCTACGGCTTGTGGCGCTTCAATGACCCACAGGTGGAAGATCTCCGCCTGGACGACCAACCGGTCTTCATAGCCCAGCTTTCCCTTTATCGCCTCAATATCCTTGTGTGGAAAGCCGGGAACGATACGGTCTACCAATGTGGCATATACCCCACAGGCCTCTTCAAACCACGCCTTAAAGTCATCTCCCAGGTTCCAGCAGTCAATATATTGCTCAATCGTTTCCTTTAGTTTGTGTCCGTTTAAAAAGATCAGTTCGCAGGGAAAGATAATCAACCCTTTCGTCCGGTCTCCATCGAATGTTTTGAAGCGGTGGTAGAGCAATTGCGTCAATTTCGCAGGATAGGAGGATGGCGGGGCATCCGTCGGTTGGCAGGAGGGATCGAAAGCGATACCTGCTTCCGTCGTATTCGATATGACAAAGCGTATCTCCGGCTGTTCGGCCAGTCGGATAAATTCGGCATACTGGGTGTAGGGGTTCAATGCCCTGCTGATGACATCTATCGACGTCAGGGTGTTTACCGCCACGCCTTTCTCCAATCCTTGCAGGTTGACATGATAACGGCCATGTTGTGCATTGAGCTGCTCGACCATGCCTTTTTCGATCGGCTGTACGACAACGACGCGACCATTAAAATCGGTCGTTTTATTCATGTTCCATACAATCCAGTCGGCAAAGGCGCGAAGGAAATTCCCTTCTCCAAACTGTATGATACGTTCGGGTGTCTGTTTTACAAGAGGTGTTTGTTTCATGGTATAATGGGATGTATTAAAAACTGGCTTTCTCCGGTTCGGGATTCAGATAATGCATGATCTGTCCGCTTAATTGCAACAGGGATATCTCGCATAGTTTCGTGGCGTATTCGGCGATAGACTGACGCTCTTCCGCCCCGAGGAGACTATTCTGCGCTTCACGAAGTTCAATACCGGAGAGTTCTTTTAGTTTGTACCGCTCGATGGCGATCTGGTAATATTCCTGTGCGGCTACGAGGTTTTCCTTTTCCAGCTTCCACAGGTTCAGGTTGTTCTGATAGGCCATCCACTGGTTGCTCATATCGGTACGGAGCATCAGCTCCAGCTCCTGCCGGCGCAGTTCACGGTTTTGTATCTGTATACGCGCATTACGCAGTTCGCGGCGGCGGTTAAACCCATCGAAGAGCGTCATCCCCAACGTAACGCCATAATTCAGGCTGGCCGCGTCCGCTCCATATAAGTTCGTCGCATAACCATACCCGGCATTGAGCCGCAAGTAGGGGTAGTTACGGCTTTTGGCTTTCTTGTAGTCGAGTTCGGATATCGTATAATTACGCTGTGCGATCAGCAGCGAGACATTCGTTTCCATCGTCCTTTTCCATAGTTCCACCTCATCCAGAAAAGGATTCGGCGTAATGACGGAGTCTTTTAGAAAGAGCTGTTCATCGACGTTCCCGAAAGCCATTAGTTCGTTCAACCGCGTATAGGAGCGGTGCAGGGCTTCCAGTTGATTGAGCACCGCCGAGCTGTCGGTATTGAAATCGACCTGCGCCTGCTGCAGGTCGAGGCGCGACATGGAGCCGATGAAATACTCCTCTTCTACAATCCGGAGGCGCTCTTTCGACAGGCTCAGGGTGGAATGTAAGTTATTCAACCGTATTTTCTGACGGATCAGGTTATAGTACTCGCTTGAAATGGTGGCTATAAAATCTTCGATCGTCATACGGGTATTCAGCTCCCCGATGTTTCTCAGCTCTTTCAAACGGGCGTATTCGGCCTGAATACCGAAGCCGTCAAAGATAGTCCAACTGACGTTCAGCCCGACGTTGGCCGCTTCCGTATCGTTCGCCGTCCCGCTAAAACTGCTACTCAGGTCGGCGGCAGGCAGGTATCCGGCATTTCCGGCAGTGGCATTATTGCTGCTTATCTGCTGTTCGTTACGGACGATCCGGATGGAGTAGTTGCGCTCCAGCCCGATCTCGATGCACCGCTTTAAACTGTAAACCTCCTGCGCCGTTACGGTAACGCCCGTAAAAACGATATATAATATAATGTAAGATATCCGTTTCATGCCTCCTTTATTTTCTTTTGTCTGTCCGTAGAAATAAAACAATACATCGCCGGTACGATATATAATGTCATAAACGTGGAGACGACCATCCCGCCAACCACCGCCGTACCCATCGCAATACGCTGGTTCGCCCCCTCGGCCGAAGCAAACACCAGGGGAAGAAGCCCCAGGATCGTGGAGGCGCTGGTCATCAGGATCGGGCGGAGGCGTTGGGTCGCCGCCGTATGGATCGCTTCAAGGAAAGGCGTTCCCGCCTCCTGCCGTTGGTTGGCAAACTCGACGATCAATATCCCGTTTTTCGCCACCAGCCCGATCAGCATAATCACCCCGATCTGGCTAAAGATATTCATCGTAATATCCGAGAAGTGCATAAACACCAACGCCCCCGCAATAGCCAACGGTACGGTGAACATCACCACCAGCGGGTCTTTGAAGCTCTCGAACTGGGCGGCCAGGACGAGGTAAATCATCACCAACGCCAATATCAGCGCAAACATCAAACTGTTCGAGCTTTCACGAAACTCTTTCGATTCGCCCGAAAGCGCCGTCCGGAAGCTGCCATCCAACACCTCGGAAGCGATCTTGTCCATCTCGTCCAGGCCGTTCCCCAGCGTATACCCTTTGTTCAGTCCGCTGGTCACCGTCGCCGACACGAAGCGGTTGTAGCGGTAAAGCTGCGGCGGGGCGACATCCTCGCGGAGCGTGACCAGGTTGTCCAGCTGGATCATATTCTCGTTGTTGTCGCTGCGGACATAGATAGATTTCAGGTTTAACGGCGTATTCCGCTGTTGGCGGTTGATCTCTCCCAGTATCTGGTACTGCTTTCCGTTCATATAGAAATAGCCCATCCGCTGTCCGCTCAACGCATATTGCAGCGTCTGGGCGATATTCCGCGTACTGATCCCCAGCAAAGAGGCCTTATCGCGGTTGATCTCTATGCGGGTTTCGGGCTTTGTGAACTTCAGGTTGACGTCGGCCATCTGGAAAGCCGGATTGTCGTTCACCCGTTGTATAAATTCAGGCAGAAATTCCCTTAGCTTCTCGATATTGGGCGCCTGCAGGACATACTGCACAGGCATCCCCCCGCGGCGTCCGCCGAACGTAGACTGCTGTTGCACGAAAGCGCGGGCTTTCGTCTCTTTCCGGACGGCGACGGAGAGTTCGTCCGCGATCAGCATCTGCGAACGTTCGCGCTTTTTAATGTCGGGCAGGATGACGCTCAAAAAACCGTTGGAGCTGGACGAGCGTGTGGTGACGGCTACCCGCTCCGGGGCAAGGGAATCCGTAAGGTATTCAATCCTATCGGCAAAGTCGCGGAGAAACTCGAACGTCGTCCCCTCCGGCCCCCGCAAGTTAATGGAGACCATCGAACGGTCTTCCAAAGGCGCCAGTTCGGAGGGTATCTTCTTCCAGAAAAAGCCGATCATCCCGAACAGGACGACGACGATCGGGACGGCAAACCATTTCCTCCCCAGGAAAGCACGGAGCGTCCGGGCATAAAAGGTGTTCAACCCCTCGAAGAACGGGTCGGTCTTGACGTACAGCCAATTCTTCTTCTCCCGGCTCCTTAGCAGCTTCGTGGCCAGCATCGGCGTGAACGTCAGCGCCACAAAGGAGGAGATCGCCACCGATCCGGCGATCACGATACTGAACTCCTTAAAGAGACGCCCCGTCATCCCCTCCATAAAGACGATCGGGATGAAGACGGCGACAAGGGTCACGGTAGTGGAAATCACAGCGAAGAAAATCTCTTTCGACCCCTCTATCCCCGCCTCTTTGGGGCTCATCCCTTTCTCTATCCTGACGTAGATATTTTCCGTAACGACAATCGCATCGTCCACCACCAGCCCGACGGACAGCACGATCGCCAACAGCGACAGCACATTGATCGAAAAGCCGGCGATATACATAATAAAGAACGCCCCGACCAGCGAAACGGGAATGACGACGACCGGTATCAACGTCACACGCCAATCCCGCAAAAACAGGAAGATGATCAAGACCACCAACAGGAAAGCGACATAGATCGTCTCCTGTACCTCGGCGATGGAAGCGCGTATAAAGCGGGTGTTGTCATACACAATCTCGATCGACACATCTTCGGGAAGATCTTTCTTCAGCTGCTCGATACGGGTATAGGCCTCGTTGGCGATTTCGATATGGTTCGCCCCGGGCTGGGGGACGATGACGTCGATCACCATCGGTTCGCCGTTCATGCGCATAAAGCTGCGCATATCTTCCGGAGCCAGTTCAGCGCGCCCGACATCCTGAAAGCGGACGATATTCTCATTCTCTTCCTTTATAATAAGGTCGTTAAACTCTTTCGCCGTATGCATCAGCCCCAATGTCCGGATCGAGAGGTCGATCGTATTCCCCTCGATACTGCCGGAGGGCAGCTCGACGTTTTCCGCCTCTACCGCATTGCGGATATCCAGGGGCGTGACGCCATAGCCGGCCATCTTGATCGGGTCGAGCCAAAGGCGCATCGAATACCGCTTCTGCCCCCATATATCCACCCCGCTGACGTTCTGGATCGTTTGCAGCCGCTCCTTTACGGTGAGTTCGGCTATTTCGCTCAGCTCCATCAGGGAGCGCTGTCCGCTGCGGATACCGATCTGCATGATCGGGGTGGCGTCGGCATCGGCTTTGGTCACGATGGGCGGGTCGCAGTCGCGCGGGAGGTAACGTTGGGCGCGTGACACCTTGTCGCGCACATCATTGGCCGCCGTCTCAAGGTCGACCGACAGCTCAAACTCCACCGTAATACGGCTATCGCCCTGGCTGCTCACGCTGCTCAGGGAACGGATACCGGGTATGCCGTTGATATTCTGCTCCAGCGGTTCGGTAATCTGGTTCATGATCACATCGGCGTTCGCCCCCGGATAGGAGGTATTGACGGAGATAATCGGTTGGTCAACGCTCGGAAACTCCCGCACGCCCAACGACCGGTAGCCGATCATGCCAAACAGCAGGATGACCAGTACCATGACGGTGGAAAGTACCGGGCGTTTGATGCTTATTTCGGAAATATTTGCCATACGGGAGTGGGTTAATGCAGGTTATCAATGATCACTTTCATCCCCGTACGCATCTGCATTACACCTGTCGTAATCACCGTATCGCCGGGGTTGATGCCCTCCAGCACCTCGACGCGGCTTTCCGTCCGCAGCCCGATAAGGATCTCCGTCGGTTTCGCCACGCCGCCTTTATAGAGGTAAACGATGTTTTTCCCCATCTCCGGGATCACCGCTTCGCTCGGTATAGTCAAGGCATTGACCTCCCTTTTGGAAAGGAGGATCGAGAGCGTCCGCCCGGGCTGGATGACCTCGTCCAGGTTCGGGTAAATGGCGCGCGCTTTCAGTGAGCGGGTGGCCGATTCGATCTTACTCTCCAGGGCATACACCTTTGCGCGGTAATCCTGCATGATGCCGGCAGCCGACTCCATACGGAAGACGATGGATGTACCGTCCTTTATCTCCGGAACATATTTTTCGGGAAAGGAAAATTCTATCTTTATAGGGGAAATCTTCGTCAGCTTGACAATCACCGTAGAGGGGGTGGCGTAGGCGCCCTCACTCACCGAACGCAGCCCGATGATCCCATCGAAAGGGGCGCGCAGCTCTGTCTGGGCGATATTCGCCTTGACCAGTTCGATATCCGCCATCAGCTTCTCATATTCGGTGGTGACCTGTTCGTAGGCCTCCTGGCTGACGGCATCTTTCTCCAACAGGGTACGCTGACGGTAGACGCGGTCACGCGCCAGGGGGACTTGCGCCTCCAGTTTCTTCAATTGCGCCTGCAAGGGTTTGTCATTGATTTTGGCCAGCAGATCGCCCTCCTTGACGTGTGTCCCCTCGGTAAAATAGATCGCCACGATCTTACCGGACGACTCAAACGAGAGGTCTACCTCTTCGTCGGGAATCGTGCTTCCCGTTGCGATATACGTATCGGTTAGCGGTTGCAGATGGATCACCTCTGCATCAATATTCAAAATCTGTGTCCTGGGTGATGGCCGCGACGGCGGAACATCACCGGAGATGCCGGCAGAGTCCGTCAACATTGTTTTAATCTGCGGGTATACAACTATCCCTAAAATTAAGAGCGCGATAATCGCCATGATTCCCCATCTCATTCTTTTCGCCATATCTAATGGTATTATTCTTCGGATTTTACATTCAGGTTAAACATTAAGACGCCCCCCAAAGGTAAAGGTTTAATTTTAATTTCCAAAATATCCGCCGGAATCCGGAATCCAGCATCAGCATCAGCATTTACAGAATTATAGCATTTACAGAATTAGCGCCCTCCCCCATAGAACCTTATAATGACGACGAATCACAATCGCCTGAAAATCAAATAGTATCCGTCATTATAACCGAGCGCAAGCAAGAACGTCATGTCGACCGAGCGCAGCGAGTGGAGACACCTCCGATCGCAAGGGCGGACGGGTCGATCGGAGGTGTC
>JAISQD010000094.1 GCA_031274415.1 Tannerellaceae bacterium
AGTGCATGGAAGATTCTTTCCCTCAACACTGAAAACGGATGTCATTCCGATTTTTTTTCCTAATAACCCTGGCATTTCACTCGTTTTTTTAATTATCACACTTTTATTTCAACTTCCACACCGCTGGGCAATTCCAGCTTCATCAATGCATCAACCGTTTTTGCGGTCGAGCTGTAAATATCAATCAATCTCTTATAAGAAGAGAGTTCGAACTGCTCACGGGACTTTTTATTAACGAAAGTCGAGCGGTTCACCGTAAAAATACGCTTATGCGTAGGCAAAGGGATAGGACCACTCACGACTGCACCTGTCGCCTTTACGGTTTTTACGATTTTCTCAGCCGATTTGTCGACTAAAGAATAATCGTAGGATTTCAATTTAATTCTAATCTTTTGGCTCATTTTTTATTTTATATAGTTGAAAGAGACCGGAAAAAGAGCCATTCTCTCTTCCGGTTTCCATTTTATTTAATCAAATCAACACGTCCCTGTACTTCCGTCAATACCTGTTTCGCTATGGAGGCAGATACTTCTGAAAAATGAGAGAACTGCATGGAAGATGTCGCACGCCCAGACGTAATGGTACGCAAAGCGGTGACATAACCAAACGTTTCCGCCAGAGGCACTTTCGCTTTGACAATACGCGCACCGGTACGGCTTGTTTCCATCCCTTCCACCTGTCCGCGACGCTTGTTCAAGTCGCCAATCACATCGCCCATACTCTCTTCCGGAGTAACGACTTCGATTTTCATAATCGGCTCCATCAAGGCAGGCGCCGCTTTTGCCGCAGCATTCTTAAACGCCTGGATCGCGCAAATCTCAAACGACAACTGGTCCGAGTCTACCGAGTGGAAAGAGCCGTCAATAAGCGTTACCTTCAACCTGTCGAGCGGATAACCGGCCAAAACGCCATTCTTCATCGCCTTCAAGAAACCCTTCTGTACAGATGGGATAAACTCTTTGGGGATGTTACCGCCTTTTACCTCGTCGATAAATTGCAGTTCGCCGTCGAAATCGGCATCGCCCGGTTCTACGCGGACAATGATATCAGCAAATTTACCACGCCCGCCGGACTGTTTCTTATAGACTTCACGAAGCTCAACCGCTTTGGTAATCGCTTCTTTATAAGAAACCTGCGGACGCCCCTGGTTGCACTCTACCTTGAACTCACGACGCAGACGGTCGATGATGATGTCCAGGTGAAGTTCGCCCATACCGCTGATCACCGTCTGACCGGTATCTTCGTTTGTCTGTACGCGGAAAGTAGGATCTTCTTCGGCCAGTTTGGATAAACCGACACCCAGCTTGTCGAGGTCTTTCTGCGTTTTCGGTTCAACGGCAATACCGATGACCGGTTCCGGAAATTCCATCGATTCCAGCACAATCGGATGCGCTTCATCACACAACGTATCGCCGGTACGGATATCCTTAAACCCAACGCCTGCACCTATATCCCCACAACCGATCACCTCCATCGGATTCTGTTTGTTTGAATGCATCTGGAACAGGCGGGAAATGCGCTCCTTCTTACCCGAACGTGTGTTGTACACATACGAACCGGCATGCAATTCCCCGGCATAGACGCGGAAGAAGCAAAGACGCCCTACGTAAGGGTCGGTCGCAATCTTAAACGCCAGCGCTGTCAACGGCTCGCCCGACTGGGGTGTACGGACAATCACACGGTCGGGATCATCCGGTGAAACGCCCTCAATCGCCGGCGTATCCACCGGGCTGGGCAAATAGGCGCATACGGCGTCCAACAACGTCTGCACCCCTTTATTTTTAAACGAAGAACCGCAAATGACCGGATTGATCTGCATCGCCAGCGTCCCTTTACGGATCGCGGCATGAATCTCATCTTCCGTAATCGTAGACGGATCGTCAAAATATTTTTCTATCAAAGCATCGTCGCATTCAGCCAGGACTTCGAGCATTTTATCTCTCCATTCTTCCGCTTCGGCTAATAAATCGGCAGGGATTTCTTCTACCGAATATTCCGCGCCCATTGTTTCGTCATGCCAGAATATGGCTTTCATCCGGATCAGGTCTACCACACCCTTAAACGTCTCTTCCGCGCCGATAGGGATCTGGATAGGACAGGGCGAAGCGCCTAATACATCCTTGATCTGGCGGACGACATCAAAGAAGTTCGCTCCCGAACGGTCCATTTTATTGATATAACCAATTCTAGGCACATTGTATTTATCTGCTTGACGCCAAACCGTTTCCGATTGCGGCTCAACACCTCCTACCGCACAAAATGTAGCTACCGCACCGTCGAGGATACGCAATGAACGCTCCACCTCAACTGTGAAATCAACGTGGCCAGGTGTGTCGATCAGATTTATCTTAAATTTATCATTTGCATAATTCCAAAAAGTAGTTGTCGCAGCAGAAGTAATGGTAATCCCACGCTCCTGCTCCTGTTCCATCCAGTCCATGGTCGCCGCACCGTCATGAACCTCACCGATTTTGTGGGTCAGACCTGTATAGAAAAGAATACGCTCTGAAGTCGTTGTCTTTCCCGCATCAATATGCGCCATGATACCTATGTTTCTCGTAAACTTTAAAAGTTCGTCGCTTTTTGCCATTTTCTTTTATATTCTCCTATGTTCTTTTTCTTTATTAAAACCTAAAGTGGGCAAAAGCACGGTTCGCTTCCGCCATACGATGCATATCTTCTTTTCTTTTAAATGCTCCGCCTTGGTTATTAAATGCGTCTACAATCTCTGCAGACAACTTATCGGACATCGTCTTACCCCCCCTCTTGCGAGCGTAGATAATCAGATTCTTCATACAAATTGATTCTTTGCGGTCGGGGCGTATTTCGGTAGGGACTTGGAATGTTGCACCGCCCACACGGCGTGATTTCACTTCGACCAGAGGCGTGATATTGTCAAGCGCAGCCTTCCAGATTTCGAGAGAGGATTTTTCTTCGTTCGGCAATTTGGCCTTTACATTTTCCAATGCGGAATAGAAGATCTCATAGGCTGTATTCTTCTTGCCATCATACATTAAGTGGTTCACGAATTTCGTAACCTTTGTATCACCGAAAACAGGATCAGGAAGAACCTGTCTTTTCTTTGGTTTTGCTTTTCTCATTTGTTTTCAAAAATTTTCGTTCTTGTTCTTGGTTGCCTTATCGCGTCTTCAACAAGTTCCTCCGAACCGTTTACTCAACCTTGTATAGCCTTTCCAAATAACTCAAACCAGCTTTAATACTCTTTTAAAAATCTCAGTTTGAAGGGATAATCTTACTTCTTTTTCTTTGCAGCGGTAGCAGCAACAGCGCCCGGTTTCGGACGTTTAGCCCCGTATTTCGAACGGCGTTGCGTACGACCGTTCACACCGGCTGTATCCAACGTCCCACGTACAATATGATAACGCACGCCGGGAAGGTCTTTCACACGACCGCCGCGCACCAGCACAATCGAGTGCTCCTGCAGGTTATGGCCCTCGCCCGGAATATAAGAGTTCACCTCTTTGCCATTTGTTAAACGTACTCTCGCCACCTTACGCATGGCAGAGTTTGGCTTTTTAGGAGTCGTAGTATATACTCTCACACAAACGCCGCGCCGTTGCGGACAGGCGTCTAATGCGGGAGACTTACCCTTTACCACCAAAGTTTCCCTTCCTTTTCTAACTAATTGCTGAATTGTAGGCATTTCTTTTTTCTGTTTTTAAACTTTGTATGTTTTTAATGTATATTCTTCTTATTTGATTGAAGGCTGCAAAGATACACATTATTCCCATATAACCAACTATGGTTACATTGAATTTTGCATTTTCTTGCCGCCAAAACGGCACAAAGATAGGCATTTGACGCTATTTTTTTATTGAATATTCCCAATCAATTGAATATATTTAAGAATTATTAATGTTTCGCGCGGTTATAAGCCAAACGCTTCCTTGATTTTATCCACATAATCCAGCTTTTCCCAAGTGAAAAGTTCCACTTCACAAACAACGGGCGCCGGGTTATAGCGCGAATAGAATACTTTTGTTTTTACTTCCGGCTGGCGTCCCATATGCCCGTAAGAGGCTGTTTCGGTATAGATAGGATTCCGCAGTTTCAGGCGGTCTTCAATGACTTTCGGGCGCAGGTCGAATAGCTGTCCGATTGTATTGGCGATTTCGCCATCGCTCAGGTTGACATTGGATTTGCCGTACGTATTCACAAATATATTCATCGGTTTAGCCACGCCGATAGCATACGAAACCTGCACCAACACTTCGCCGGCTACGCCTGCGGCAACCAGGTTTTTGGCAATATGGCGGGCGGCGTAGGCTGCCGAACGGTCTACTTTGGAAGGGTCTTTACCCGAAAAGGCGCCTCCGCCATGCGCCCCCTTGCCGCCGTATGTGTCGACAATAATCTTACGGCCGGTCAGACCGGTATCGCCGTGGGGGCCTCCGATGACAAACTTTCCTGTCGGGTTGATATGGTATGTGATATGATCGTCGAACAACGCCTGTACATGAGCCGGATATTGCGCTTTGACACGGGGAATCAAGCTGTTTTTAATATCGGCTGCAATTTTTTTCTGCATGGCCAGATCCGCTTCTTCCTGGGTAATACCTTTAGGTTCAATAAATTCGTCATGTTGCGTAGAAATAACAATGGTATCGATGCGGAGCGGTTTCCCGCTGTCTTCATACTCGATGGTCACCTGGCTTTTTGCATCCGGGCGAAGATAGGGCATCAGCTCCGGTTCGTTTTTACGGATGCGGGCAAGTTCGGCCAACAGACTGTGCGACAGATCCAAAGCAAGCGGCATATAGTTGTCCGTTTCGTCCGTCGCATAACCAAACATAATACCTTGATCGCCGGCGCCCTGATTATACGGGTCTTGGCGTTCTACGCCGCGGTTAATGTCGCTGCTTTGTTCGTGGATGGCGGAGAAAACGCCGCACGATTTGGCTTCGAACTGGTATTCGCTTTTCGTATACCCGATGCTCTCGATCACATTCCGCGCCACTTCCTGCACATCGACATAGGCGTTCGATTTTACTTCTCCAGCCAAGACAACCTGTCCGGTTGTAACAAGGGTTTCGCAAGCTACTTTGGAGTTCTTGTCATAGGCAAGAAACTCATCCAGCAAAGCATCCGATATTTGATCGGCTACTTTATCGGGGTGTCCTTCCGACACCGATTCGGAGGTAAAAAAATAACTCATTCCTTTATAAATTAATCATGTTATGTATAAAAGAACTGACGGTGGGGAACGGTAATCTTGCCGGACGGCGCTATAAAAGATTCTTTTTTTAGCATTTTTTCCTGTGGTTGCAAGCATACAAATCTGTCCACGTCAAATTCCACGCAAAAGTAAACAAAAAATCAGATAAATCGGATACGGATCTTATAATTTATCCAAATCAGTGGTCATATTCTGTATATCTTGCAGGGTGAAATTCCCCAGCAACCGGATAATAGTAAAGCCCCCTTCGACGTTTGCAAGCATAAGCAGCTCTTTTATGAGATCTCCTTTTTTATCTACGTAGAAGGTGGCACGGGTATGTCCGTCTTTTATACGCATGAGTTCTTCGTACTCATGGTTGATTAATTGAGAAAATTCTTTTCTCATCTGTTCCGATAGCTCTTTCTGTTGGGTAGAAAGAATCTGTAAAGATTCAATTTTCCCTGTCAGATTCATCAGATCCAGTCCGATATCTTTTACTTTGGGGATCATCTGAAACATCCCTTTGGAGATGTAGACGGAGGTGACGCTATCCATGTCGGCATATTTGTCGAACAGATGGTTCTGTGCAACACTGAGTTGTGCGCAGAAAAGGGACAGGAAAAGAACGATACGGATCGTTTTCATGGTGTTATTCTTTTTTTAATTGTTTATACAGGATCTGATTGACTTTATTTATCTCTTGTTTGGCATCGGAGATCTGTTCCAATCCCTTATTCAGCTGGGTTGACATAAAAGCCAACGCATTTCCCGCTACAATAGCAGCCTCTGCAGGATCGGTAAAGGTATCGGTCATTCTGTTCTGTCTGGGAAGTCCTTCACTGAAAAACAGCCCGGCGCAGAGCAACCCGGCGGCGGCAACGCTTCCTACTGCCCGGTAGAGGAAGCGGTGGCGCTTACGCCTCTTTTCATTCGCCGCCAAATCATCAATATGTGCGCTTAATCGTTCGCCCAATCCTTCGGGGATGGGTATTCCTGAGGCTGAATAATATGCAGCGTCAATGAGTTGTTTTAATTCGTTGTCGTTCATAATCTGTTAATTTTACATAGTGTTCCCTGATCGTTTTTCGCGCCCGGGAGAGTAATACACGTACATTGACGGCGCTAAGGCCGGTAATTTCTTCAATCTCTTCCAACGAGCAATCGTTGAATCCGCGTAGCCTGATCACCTGTTGCTGGTTCTCGGGAAGCCGGTTGATCAGTTGCTGCATCTGCCGGATCTGATCCTGCCCGATGATCTCCGCTTCGGGGGACTCTTCCGCCGGAAGCGATACTGTGTCTACAGGTTCTGACTTTCTGTCCTGGCCGGAAGAGCGTATAAAGTCGAGACACAAGTGTTTAACCAGCGTGACACAGAACGCTTCCGGATTCCGGATATGGCTCAACTCTTTCCGTTTCTCCCACAGTTTGCAATACGCCTCTTGCAGGATATCTTCGGCATCCCTGCTGTTTCCGGTGAGTATGAATGCGGTCCGGTAGAGGCGGGGATGGAGAGGGAGAAATTGCTGTTTAAACGTGTCGGTATCCATCAGCTATGCTGTGCTACAAGCTTTTCGATGTCTGATTTCTTTATCTTCCCTTTAATACGCGTCATCAACAGATCGTTTCCCGAAATAAAAATGACCAATTCGTGGATTGTATCTTTTTTGATACGCGCCATTATTTTGATACGTTCTCCGTTTTCGTTCGAGCTGACAACTGTTTCAAACGACGTATCTTTCAGTTCCCTGATGGCATTTGTAAAATGCTGTTTTACATCCCTATCACATTTATCAAGTACCAATACTTCAATGCCGTTAACCCCCATCGTATGCTTAAATAAGCGGATAAAACCCATGCTTATTTTTCCTAAGGATATTTTGTCCACGTTGGCATATTGGGAAAACTCTTTGAACAGGTCGTTGACATTCTGCTGGCTATACCCTGCCTGACAACTCAAAATCAAGACAATAAAAAGGACTAATTTTTTCATTACCGTTCAATTTAATTCGATACTGTTTTATTCGTTCCAGCTCTTTCGTGCGCACTTTTCCGGAGCTGTATAGTCAAGACGAAAAAGAGGGCGCGTTTGTTACAAAAAAATCTGTATTCTTGCTACGAACAAAAGTAAATCAAATATCCGAGCCATCCAATACCCCCGAGGGTAACGGATATGAGGTATGTTGTGTAGTAGTTACACCTGCATGATTTTTAGGGGTCTATGAGGTTGTTTAATTTCTTTCGACCAGTTGGTTTATAGTCCAAATATGAGTATATCGGCGACCGCCTAAGTTGTAGACTTGGTAATTTTCGGGTTGGTACGCCGAATTGATTATGAAGTGTCGCAAAGTAACCCAAGTGTGCCATCCTCCAGAAGTGCTGGCATCCACGGCCCATGTGGAATTGGAACCTAAGGCGACGAAGGCATCCGTCAGGCATGCTCCTGATGTATTAGCATCACCCGTGGCCGTATAGACAAAACCCTTCGTGATCGGCAATCCCAACATGTTCAGACCTCCCAGTGTGGCGTAGGCATTATAATATGTTGCAATCTGAGTGTTTAAAGTGAGGTAACTCCACCCCGTGATTGAAGGTTGGGAAGGAAGGATAGCGGTGGCAGTGTGGGCACCATTATAAGACGTAACGTCTGTACATATCACCGCGTACTCAGGCGCCAAATAATGGTCAAAGTCATTGAGGAGAATGTCATCCACGCCTTTTATTGCATATTTGTATGTAACAACCCTACGCTCAAAGGGGTTCAGCGGCCCAACCAGTGTAAAATTGATATCCGTGTTGTTCGAGCCTTCACCCGTACCAATGATACCTTCAGGAGCACAGGAAGCCTTCACTATTATAGGGCCGTCATAACTTCCTTGGAATGTCATACTGACCTTTTGATCTGTACGTAAGACTCCTGCATTCACAGTAGGCGTAGCGTTTTTTAACGAGATGTCCTGTTCGGTCTGGTGTACGATGATCTTTCTCCTGAGACGTCCGGCCACAATATAGAAGTAGCCCACCTCTCGGTTTTCGTTTGCATATAGCGCTGTGGCAGTGACTGTCACCTTCGCTCCCTTTTCTCCTGTGGATCGAGATAAGTAGAAGTCGCCACTTTTTTCATCTATTTCCCATCCACCTTCACAATTCGTTAACACGTCTATGTCCATTCGGTCAGGGATTTCAATGGTATTGCGGCTAACAGCCAGGTAATTCGTTCCGTCAGACGTCACATCGAGATAGTCATCATTTGTCCATTCCAACACCGCATTCATAGGAGGGGCGTTCAGAGCATCCCCAATTAGCGAAAATCCAGGGCCACCCACCTTTTCGAGTGTTACCGTGTATCGGTGGTTACGAAGGATGGGTAAGTAGTTCTCTTCCAAGAAAAAGTCTACGCGGTAATAGGTTTCGGGAATATCATCCAATGGGCGGACGTCGTCGCTTGCTTTGTATTTTCCGCCGATAATAAGGCAAGGCTCGGATTCGTAGTCTGCTCCGCCATATCCCTCTCCCGCCGCCGTTTCGAAGGTATATATCTGATCTATTATGCCAGTGTACGGTGACGATACATTGTAAGAATGAGCCGTCGTAGCTTTATACGAAGCTGAGGGCAGGCTGGGAGCTGTGGCTTGCGGAGACGCATCTGTCCAGTTGCCGTTGGTGGCGTCAGGGACTATACATCCTGTGGTGTTGCGGTTACAGAAATGGACGCTTCTCAGCTGGAAATTATTCTTGCTTTTTAGCTCATCACTCATTTGTACGTTTATCTTGGCTACCATACGGATCATGTTCACAGGGTCGAGGTTAGAAATATGGCCATTCTTTGAGATCGTTACATCTTCTTTTGTTCCCCACATCGGGATCGGAGTTACTGTACTGCTTTCCCCGGCCAGCAGCAAGAGACGGATATCCTCTTTCGATTGGCCTACCATCGCTATTTTATTATCATTCACCACCGAATGGGCATTGGCTATGACCCACAAATCAACCGATGCGTCTTCTTCTGTGTGACGCAAACGGACAGTGAAAGAGTTCTCTTCCTCGTTCAAATCGTATCCTGATGTTGAGTAAAGATATTCGTCATTATGATTAAACACCAATACATCCACCTCTTTCATCATGTCTTCTTCCAATGATGTTAAGCGCGTTATAACTTCCTTCGCGCCCGGAAGGCGCAACGAAAGAACAACCTCGTTACCAACCATTTCGGTGAGGCTTACGGAGTCACTTTCGTCATTCGCACACGAAAAAAGGGCGCTAAATAGAAAGAGGGCGATACCCGCGCACAGCGCGTAACGGGAACACCTCCGGTTAGTTTGTTTATCTGTCCTGTAAGTTCTCATTTGATCATTGTTTTTTTATTTATTCACATTATATACTTCCGTGCATTTATCACTTTTTTCTCACCCTGTTATCAGTTACTATCTTGCTATTTCAAAATGAATTAAGCAATATAATTACTGCTATTTTTTAACAGGAACATGGCAATTATTTTCACTTCTCAGGTACCCGGTCAATAACACCAATGCAATCCCTAACGGGATTGCATTGATGCGATTCGTCGTCATGATAAGATTGGATATTTCGATGATATCATGTTGAAAATCCTGGTTCTGATTCTGACATTTTGCTACTTTTGCCGTCCGTTTTTGCGGATAGTGGTGAAATGACAAAATGATATTTTTACCCCTCTGAAACTCGGCTGGATCGGACCGCGATCCGAGCTGATTGATTCTATCGACGAAAACGGGGGGTTAAGGAAATACATATTGTCAGTAAAAGTGGCGAAATGGTGTATAATTAATGTATATTACAGGCTATATCTATGCTTTTATGGTTTTTATAGGGGCTAAGCTATCTTTTTGTCAGTTTGGAGTTGGATCGGTCTTTAAAGAAATTTAACTATCATTAATCGGCCATTTCTTTTCATTTTAGTGTTTACAAACATTTCGTTAAGGCTTGTTCACAAAAAAACCGCGACATGTTGGAAAATCATCTGCATGATTTCCGGAAATCATGCAGATGATTTTAAAAATCTCTTAGATGTTTCCGGGAAATCATGCAGATGATTTCCAATTATTCTCCCAAAATCATTGTCATTTTGGCCAAAACGCTCATTTTCCCGGTCAAAATTGGAAAAAATGAGCAAAAAACACATTTTCAAAAAAGGCCATTTTCTTGACAAATGTCAGAAAAACGGCTGTTTTCGTGTCTTTTTGTATTTTGAACAGGGAGGCAAAAAAGGGCAAATAGGCAGGGCAAATAGGCATGGTGTTCAATCAAAAATATGTACGTAAGACCGTATAATAACGGGGCCTAACAAACCCGACGATTGTAGAGGTGAGTTTTCATTCCAGTGTTTCCATGTGGTGCATGTCATACGTTTGGAAGGAGAAGCGCCTTCTCCAAGGCGTTCATCTCCAATCAACCGGTTGGGCCACAGATTGGTGATTCGTATTTCCAGTTCATTTGTTCCTTCTTTTACAGCATTGCCCAGGTCAATACGGAACGGGGCTTTCCATATAATCCCCAAATTTTTCCCATTTACAATCACTTCTGCTATAACACGGACACTACCCAAATCCAATTCCAAAGAATGTCCTGCCCGGATCATATCCTTAGTCAGGGTAACCTGTTTCCGATAGGTTGCCGTACCCGAAAAATACCGTATCCCTTCACACGGAGAAGCCGGCCAGGAGATTAACTGATCAAAGACAGCCGTGGACGGTGCGCCCATATTTGGCGGAAAACTGACCTCCCACGGGCCTGTCAACTCAATCGGAGCCGGCACTGATTTTACGCGTACCCTTTTCTTTACCCCGGATAAAGTCGTGTATGTGAGCGTTCCTGCGTATGGCGTAATCCAGGCCGGCTTCCCCTGTTCAACCAGCAGTTTCGGATCAGGCGTACTGAATGCCAGACTTAGTTTATGTCCCTGGGCAACAGTCAACTGACGTGTTTCTCCTTCGGCAGTATAAACCAAGCGCAGCTCTTTCTTTTGACTCCGGCCGGAGGAATCGGATACATGGTCAATCAAACGGTCATCCACCGGAATGACAAATGTATTTGATGCAACCATCCCTGCAATTTGTTCGGTCACGTTATAAACGGGAAAGTGTGAGGGCATACGATCCAATCCCCGGTCAAACTTCCCATAGACCGCCTTTACCACCTTCCATTCCGTGTCATTGACTGTTTCAATGGCCAGTTGTTCATGCTCAAGGGCACGCACCTGATGGCGTCGACCGCCGGTTTCATATTCGACACGCAGTTCTTTTATAGACCCGGGCGCCGGATCATACGAAGAAAGATGACTGCCAACCGATACGCGCAGTTTGCCATCCTGGATACAACCCGTTACCGCCGCCGTTACATCCGCCAGTCCATCAGGGAAAAAAGTGCCATACTCGGCCTTGAGAATCTTCAGGCCGGGGAGCGGTTTGATCTCCTGCGGGCATAGTTCCGTTTTTACCCGGACAATAGCATTGGGAGAAGAGACAGGCTTCCGAAACACAACAAAAACCGCCCCTTCGGGATCAAAGGAAACCGGAAGGCTTATCGTGCCGTTTTCATGCTCTTGCCAGACAACAGCCTCCCTGACTTTTCCCGTTTCAGGATCCCAAAATTCCGGTTGTTTTCCGGTTACCCGGAAGCAACACGTTTCCTGGCGGCTCTCTTTCAGTGAGTTCGCCACAAAATAAATATCCGCATCGCCGGCCAGCCTATGAATAAATTGAAGATCAGCACCTGATACTCCTGCCGAGAAGTCGGGCAGTAACCATCCTTCATTCAGCACTTCCCGGAAAGAACAATCCCTGATCCGTTTACTGTCCCACAGTTCGTTAGCCAATTGGGTCACCTGATCGTCACAGGTGGGATATCCCTGAAGGCTTGGCGATGTCGCAGGCTTCGAACCGGTAATGGTGGCTCCGGCTTCCGCCAGTTTTTCGATCTTTTTGAGTATTTCCGGCGTCATCCATGTGGTTTCCGGAAGTATAAGCATGCGATAAATCCCTCCGGCAGAGGTGTAAATCTGTCCGTCCCGAACGGTTAAAGAGGCCATTTTATCTGCTCCGATCAGGTCATAATCATAGCCAAGCGCTTTGATGTCAGGTCGGAGAAGGGCATCGTTAGGTGATGATTCTCCCGTAAAGACCAATATATCAGCGACGTTTCTGCCCTGTTGAAGCAGGAACTGAGACCGCGCCAGATAATCCATATAGGCTGTTCCCTGTTCCCACCATGTGTTCAGACGGCTCATTTCAATGCCATACGGGCCAAATGTCATGCCGGGAGCCTCATGCCGGGGTTGATGGACATAGGTATGAAAGATCAGGCGATTCACCCCCTCCGTCCAGGCCTTGTCGCCTACCGCTTTGAGGGTTGCCGGATGGTTCAGCCATCCTCCCTGACCGGTAAAAGCCTCTGCCCCTACAATCGGATTGCCGTTCAAATGCGCTATGGAAGCCACAAATTTGGGCGAATCGAAGAACAGGTTGTCTCCAAGCCAAAATTCACCCATGACAATATCACCGGCCGATCCGGCTTGCAGACAGTCAAAAGGCCCTCCGTAAGGTTCTACGGAAAATCGCATGCCGTATGCATGGCAAAGCTCGCGAAAGCGGCCATAATAGTTTTCGGCTATTAAATCGCCGATCGTCCGCCTGAAATCCCAGAGAAAACGTTCCGTTATTTCACCACTCTCCATATAATATCCGGCAAGCGCCGGCAGGAAAGGCAGGCAATCATACCCCCGGCGCTGCATAAACGCTTCACGGAACCCGTCCGTCCAATTAGTACATCCTACCTCATAGCTGTCGATCAGGCAGTTGGTAAGAGACGATCCGACCAGCGTATCCAGTTTATCCAAGATGGGTTGGATGCCTCCATTCCAGTATGCATCGACTGCCGCACGGCTCATTTTATCACATTCCAACCCACGGCCACCCGCCACGGCCGGACCGTTTTCCGCACCGGTTGGCGTATGTCCCAGCCGTAAGATGATCCACTCTCCGGCAGGCGCATCCCATTCCAGCGTACCGTCTGCCGATAGCTTCGACGTCAGGTTGATCATATCAACCTTGTGAAGCAAGGATGCCGGATCAACCGGTTTGGTGTCCGGATACAGGTGATTCCGGAAAGAATGACCGGAGAGGCTTTTCAGCTCCAAATCGTCGATCCGTGCCGCGCCTTGCGGTTTCGGGAATGCCCATACGGCAATATCCCTGTAGTGATCCAATCGGGTGGGGGGGTGAGGTAATTGAAGTGTATGCCTTTTCCCTCCTGTACATGGAAATTCGCTGTATACCACCGTTTGCATGGCATATTCCGGCATGACCCATGGCCCTCCGCTCGAAGACCAGCCTGCTCCGTTATGAAACCCGATTTCAAGGCCAAGCCGTTTGGCTTCCGACGCTGCAAAATGGAAAAGCTCCAGCCACTCGCGGCTCAGAAAAGCGGCGCTTCCTTCAGGATACCCCATATCCACATTAAATATCTGGGCTTCGTGGATTCCTACGCGTTTCATGGCTTCCAGATCGGCTGTTATTCCTTCTTTCGAAACATGTCCATTCAGCCAATGCCACCATGTCCGCGCTTTTGCCGAAGCCGGCGGAGTGGTAAAACCGGACTGTAAATCATCTGCTGATGCATGCAACGTCATGGCCAGGCAAGCCAGACATACCGGAATAAAAAGGTTCATTCGATTCATTGTTTGTTTCTTGGATGGTGGGTGAGTATTTCCCGGCGCAGAAATTCCCGGTCGAGGTGTGTGTATATCTCTGTTGTGGTGATCTTTTCATGCCCCAGCATTTCCTGGATAGCCCGTAAATTCGCTCCGCCCTCCAGCAGATGGGTAGCAAAAGAGTGGCGGAAAGTATGGGGGCTTACGTTTTTCGTTATTCCTGCCATGGCCGTTTGTATTTTAACAATGTGGAAGATCATGATACGCGAAAGCGCCGTTCCGCGTCGGCTGAGGAAAAGGATGTCTTCAAACCCTTTCTTTACCTTTATCAGATTCCTGTCGTACAGGTAGTTCCTGATTTCGCGGAGGGCTGTTTCCGATATGGGCACTAATCGCTGCTTGCCGCCTTTTCCCTCCACCTTGATGAATCCTTCTTCGAAGTAGACGTCGAAATAACGCAGGGTGATCACTTCGGAGACGCGAAGGCCGCAACTGTAGAGTGTTTCCAGGATGGCGCGGTTACGCTGGCCTTCCGGCAGGGAAAGGTCGATGGTGTCCAGAATCGTATTGATCTCGTTGACGCCCAGCACTTCGGGCAGTTTGACGCCTATTTTAGGCGACTCTAACAATTCGGTAGGATCTGTTGTCAGCAGGTTTTCCAACAGCAGGAAACGGTAAAACGACTTGATTCCCGAAATAATACGCGCCTGCGATCGCGGATGTATACCGATATCATGTAATTGGGCGACAAACTGTTGTAAATCTTCATAGGTGATGGAGGAATAATGCAGCTTTTCACTCTCCAGAAAACGGAACAGTTTGTCTACATCGGCCATGTAGGCCTCTACGGAGTGGGGAGAAAGGGATTTCTCCAGGCGAAGATAGATGTGATATTTGCGAATAATCTCTTTTCTTTGTAGCATTGTTTGTTCAATTAAGCGGGAGGTATGAAAAAAAATCATTACCTTTGCCGCACGTAATACCTTCCGGATATGGAACAAAGGTAATAAACTTACAATAAAAATGAAGAAGATTCAGATCATCAATGGTCCCAATTTAAATCTGTTGGGTAAGCGCGAACCGACAGTCTATGGTAGCGTTTCATTCGAAAGTTATCTGGATACATTACGTGCACAATATCCCCAGTGCGCTATTTCTTATTTTCAGAGTAATCATGAAGGCGGATTGATTGATAAAATCCATGAAGTGGGGTTTGATCACGATGGGATTATTCTCAATGCAGGCGCCTATACGCATACCTCTATTGCGCTGCATGATGCGATAAAATCGGTAAAGACGCCGGTCGTAGAGGTTCATATTTCGAATGTGCATGCACGAGAGTCTTTCCGCCATCTTTCCATGATTTCATCTGTTTGTAAAGGCGTTATTATTGGTTTTGGATTGGACTCATACCGCTTGGCTATCGAATCATTTTTATAAATATATGTTGAAGCATACAAAAATTGTGGCGACTATTTCCAACCAGCGTTGTGAAGTGGATTTTCTCCGCGAATTATATAAATCGGGAATGAATGTTGTGCGTTTGAATTCAGCGCATATGAATGAAGATGGATTTAACAGGGTCGTGAATAATGTTCGCGCCGTGTCGAACCGTATAGCGATTTTAATGGACACAAAAGGCCCGGAGATACGGACAACCGTCGCCAGGGAGCCTGTCCCCTTTAAGGCGGGAGACCGGGTGAAAGTCTGCGGAGACCCTGAACAAGAGACCGGTCGCGATTGTATTTATGTCTCTTACCGCAATTTTGTTACCGATATCAAGATAGGCGATAATATGCTGATTGATGATGGCGACCTGGATTTAAAGGTGGTGGAGAAGCATGCCGGGCACTTAGTGTGCGAGGCATTGAACGATGCAACGTTAGGCAGCAGGAAAAGCGTCAATATTCCGGGCGTACGCATCAATCTGCCCTCATTGACGGAAAAAGATCGCAGCAATATCCTCTACTGTATAGAGAATCACCTTGATTTTATAGCACATTCGTTTGTCCGTTGTAAACAGGATGTGCTGGATATCCAACATATCCTTGATGCGTATAACAGCCCGATTAAAATTATTGCCAAGATTGAGAATCAAGAAGGGGTAGATAATATTGACGAGATACTGGAAGCGGCATACGGCATTATGATTGCCCGTGGTGATTTAGGTATTGAAGTGGCCGCAGAAAAGATACCGGGCATCCAGCGCGTATTGATCCGTAAATGCGTAGAGGTGAAGAAACCGGTGATTGTGGCAACGCAAATGCTGCATTCGATGATTACCAATCCCCGCCCTACACGCGCGGAAGTAACGGATATCGCCAACGCGATTTATTACCGTACCGACGCCTTAATGCTGAGCGGGGAAACCGCTTACGGGAAATATCCGGTGGAAGCGGTTCAGACGATGACAAAAATCGCCTGTGAGGCGGAGAAAACAAAATTAGCAGCCAATGATATCCGTGTTCCTATCGGAGGGAATGATATGGATGTGACCTCGTTTCTTGCCAAACAGGCTGTGAAGTCATCTTCCAAATTGCATGTGAAAGCGATTATTACCGATAGCCATACCGGACGGACTGCCCGCTATCTGGCCGCTTTTCGCGGAACATCGCCGGTATATGCTATTTGTTACAACGAAGATGTGATGCGCAGGCTTTCGCTCTCTTATGGCGTTTGGGCGGTTCATCAGCCGTGGAATGACAGCCGGCGGGGGTATTTTTATGATGCGTTGAACGAATTGATTCAAGGCGGATATATTACGCGCAATAATATGGTTGCTTATCTGAGCGGTAGCTTCGGCGAAGGCGGAGGTACCACTTTTCTCGAAATAAACAATGTCGGTAAGGTTTTGGACGGCGGAGACGCATACTCGCTTCCAACTTTCAAAGAATAGGGTATGACAACTGACACAGTAGACCGTTACATCCTCTCCCATATAGACGAAGAAGGCGACCTGCTCACCGCATTGTGCAGGGATGCGAACGTCACCCTTTTACGCCCGCGCATGCAATCGGGGCATTTGCAGGGGCGTATACTCAAAATGTTTTGCCGGATGTTGCGTCCCAAGCGGATATTGGAAATCGGGACATATACCGGGTATGCAACACTTTGCATGGCTGAAGGAATAGAGGATGACGCGTTGATTCATACGATTGAGATCAATGATGAAATGGAAGATTTTATTATGAAATACCTCTCGCGTTCGCCGGATAAAGATAAAATAAAAATCCATTTCGGAGATGCACTGGAGATCATTCCGACGTTGGACGAATCGTTTGATATGGTCTTTATTGATGCGGACAAACGGCTTTATTCGGCCTGTTATGATTTGATATTTCCGAAAGTGCGTGCCGGCGGATTGATTCTGGTCGATAATACGTTGTGGGACGGGAAGGTGCTTGACGCGCCCCGTTGTCCGGACAAACAGACGATGGGCATACTTGATTTTAATGAAAAAATAAAACAGGATACACGAATAGAAAAAGTAATACTACCTTTACGGGATGGACTTACAATGATTTGGAAAAAATAAACCCTGAAAAAAGATGGAAAATACACGACTGAATAAAATAGGACGTCTTATACAAAAAGAGTTGGGCGATATCTTTCAGCGGCAAACGCAAAGTATGCACGGGACGCTGGTTTCCGTAAGCGTAGTACGTGTAAGCCCCGATCTAAGTATCGCAAAAGCATATCTGAGCATCTTCCCGTCTGAGAAAGGCCAAGAGATGCTCGAAGCCATCCGCGCAAATACAAAATCAATACGGTATGAGCTTGGACAACGTGTCCATCTCCAACTGCGTAAAATACCGGATCTGCAGTTTTATATCGACGATTCGCTGGATTATATCGAGCATATTGATCACCTGTTGAAAAAGTAAACACCCCCTTGAACTTTTCATTTTACATAGCCCGGCGGTATCTTTTCTCTAAAAAATCGCATCATGCCATCAATATTATTTCGATGGTCTCGGTCTGTGGCGTGGTCATAGCGACGATAGCATTGGTTGCGGTCTTGTCTGTCTTTAACGGATTCAATGACCTGGTATCTACCTTGTTCAGCAGTCTGGATCCCGAACTGAAAATAACGCCTCAGACAGGGAAAGTCTTTGATCCTGCATCTGCAGAGATCCGGAAGTTGAAAGAGTTGCCTCAAATCGCTTGTGTCAGTGAAGTGTTACAGGACAATGCCGTGATTCAATATAATGGACGGCAAGTGATCGGTGTGATAAAAGGTGTTGATGATAATTACCGGCAACAGGCATCCATCGACAGTATATTGGTCGACGGGAATTTTATCCTTCACGAAGATGTGGTTGATTATGCGACGCTGGGAATTGGTCTGGCCTATACGCTGGGGATTAACGCCATCTACTCTTCTCCTTTAGAATTATACGCACCCAAACGCGATGAGCAGTATATCAACCTGTCCAATCCGGCGACGTCAGCCAACATCGAATATGTCTATATCGCCGCCATATTCAGGATGAATCAACAGCTATATGACGATGGATACATGATTGTTCCCATATCGTTGGCACGAAGCCTGTTTAGCTACGAAGATGAAGTTTCCGCCCTGGAAATAAAGTTAAAAGACGGATCAAAGACGGATCAGGTAAAGAAACGGATCAGCTCTTTGCTGGGCGACAACTATAAGGTACAAGACCGGTATGAACAACAGGAAGCCTCTTTTAAAATGATGCAGGTAGAGAAATGGATGACCTACCTTATCCTGGCCTTTGTCCTGATGCTGGCGTTGTTTAATGTCGTAGGCTCTTTGTCTATGCTGATGATCGAAAAACAGGAGGATGTGCGTGTGTTACGTAATCTTGGAGCGGACGATCCGCTGATTCGCCGTATCTTTCTTTTTGAAGGCTGGATGATTTCCGGATTCGGGGCGTTGATTGGGATTGCAATCGGTTTGATCCTCTGCTGGTTGCAAACGACGTTCGGGTTAATTAAAATGGGTATGCCGGATGGCTCCTTTATTATTGATACCTATCCGGTTCGTGTTGTTTTCAGCGATATTGTGGCTGTCCTGGCAACCGTGCTGACGATCGGTTTCCTCTCGGCCTGGTATCCTGTATATCGTTTGGGAGAACGGTGGCTGAAGGGATAACAACCTTGCGGCCTTCGCCCTGATTAAGGCGAAGACCACACGTGATCAGTCAACTATATGTTTTCCCGAATTCAAGCTGTGCATCAGCCACAAATTGTTTGATGCGTTGTTCGTCATCCTTCTTGCAGATAAGTAATGCATTTCCGGATTCAGCTACGATATAGTCATTCAGCCCCTGCACGACAACTAAGCGATCCGGGTTGTCGGTCGCTATAATATTCCCGCTACTCTCATACAGCATCGCATTACTTTTCAGCATCGCATTATTTTGTCCATCTTTCTGTGCGATATCATACAGAGATCCCCACGTACCCAAGTCTGCCCAACCAAAATCAGCACACATCATATATACATTATCCGCTTTTTCCATGATACCGTAATCAATCGAGATATTAGGACAATAAGAGAAATGTTCCTGAATAAAGGCATACTCTTCCGGCGTATTGAATGCATCCTTGCCTAAATTAAACCGGGTACTGATATCGGGCAGGAATTTATTGAATGCGTCTATTATCGTACCGACATTCCAAAGGAATAAACCGGAATTCCAGAAAAATTCACCACTGCTGTAAAATACTTGCGCCAGTTTCAGGTCTGGCTTTTCCGTAAAGGTTTTTACTTTTGAGAACTCCCCTAAAACCGTATCACTGCTTTGAATATATCCATAACCGGTCTCCGGACGACTGGGCTTAATCCCTAAAGTAACCAATGCCTTGTTCTTTTTTATAAACTCCAATCCTTTTAGCACATTTTGCTGAAAAATATCTTCTTTCAGAATCAAATGGTCTGAAGGCGCCACAACAATATTCGCATTCGGATTACACGCTTTAATATGGTATGACGCATAGGCGATACAAGGAGCTGTGTTCCGGCGGGCAGGCTCCAACAGGATCTGCTTTTCCCGGAGTTCAGGTAACTGTTCTTTCACTAATGACGCATATAGTTCATTGGTGACAATATAGATATTTTCAACCGGGATGATTTTCGCGAAACGATCGAATGTTAACTGTAATAAAGACCGACCGGTGCCAAAGAAGTCAAGGAATTGCTTAGGATAAGTTTCTCTACTAAATGGCCAGAACCGACTACCGATTCCACCACCCATGATAACACAATAATTATCTTTCATGAGTCAAATAGTTTAAAATTTCATACGCACACAAAGTTAACGAAATAATCCGGTATTTAGTCTTGGAAGGTATCAATATTTAAAAAAGCGCCACCAATATTTGCACGATTAAAAAAAACATCTACCTTTGCATCGCACAAAAACAAATGCCCAGATGGCGGAATTGGTAGACGCGCTGGTCTCAAACACCAGTGGATTCATTTCCATGCCGGTTCGATCCCGGCTCTGGGTACGCAAAACCCCTTAAAATCGACTGATTTTAAGGGGTTTTCGCTTTAATAGAGCGTACTAAAAGTGTACTGATTGACGAAAGAAAGAACAAAGCGTACTTTCTTATTTTAGATGGCAATTTTTAAATATTATTAATGATACTCCTGTCGATTTCTTCCGTTTTTTACTCTTATTTTCTTAGGAACCAACCTTTCACTATCTTTGCAGTACAAAAAAATACTGAGATGATTGAAAAACAGTTTGAATCGCTTCAAAAACTCATTGACCGGTGTGTCCAACATGACTACGACGCACTTAGGGAAGCATTGTCCTTGAAAAAGGCTTATCTGAATACTGCGCAACGCCCGGACTATATTCGAAAAGAAATTTTCAGGATTACGGAGGAACTTGTAACCATGAATCAACAAATCCCGGCTCTCCAATCTTTTGCTTTCGACTGGAAAACGTCCAATTTTATTTGGGAGACTACATTCATAGAAAATCTTTTTCCGAAAGTACGTAGGAAATACATTACTTTTCCTTATTCTGATTTTGACGATAAACAGTATTTTGAAAATCCGGTTGTATATGACGAATCGCTACCTTATTTTTCTATTATCATCAAACTGGTTGTTTACAGTAAATATTTGGAACTCCTGCAAAATGAAGAACAGGAACGGTTACAAGTACAGCCAAATAGAATAGCAGAACCCAAAGAAAAAGAAGAAAATACTCCATCAAAAAAGATAGTCGGTAAAGATAATCCGTTTAACTGCAAGTTGGACGATGAATCCATTCGGAT
>JAISQD010000111.1 GCA_031274415.1 Tannerellaceae bacterium
ACATCTGGATGTTGTCCGGGAAACTCTTGGATGTTTTTAAAAAACTCTTAGATGTTTCCGGGGAAACTCTTAGATGTTTTCCAACTATTCTCTCGATATTGTTGTCATTTCGGCCAAAATGCCTGTTCTTCCGGTCAAAAATGGAGAAAAATGCGAAAAATACGCTTTCTCGGAAATGGCCATTTTCTTGACAAATGACAGAAAAAGCGCTGTTTTCGTGTCATTTTGTATTTTGAACAGGGGGGTAAAAAATGGCGTTTTGTTAAACAATTTGTTGGGTTTGTTTGTTCTATAAGAAAGGCGTCATGAATAAAATGAAGGGATATGCACGATGAAGACAGTAGAAAAATGTAATGTATCAAAGAAATCAAAGGCGGGTCATTTTCCGGTTTACCTTTTAGGCTTTTTATTTCTTTACGGGATATCTGCCTGTATTAACGATAATCTTGATGATTGCCGGATAGGTTACGGGTCGGTACGGGTATCTACGAACTGGACGCCGCGTAGCGAAGGGATAGAAATTCCTCAGAGTTATACTCTTCATACAGACAAATTTGTAGATTCCACTCTTCTGACGGCTAACGAGCCGGTACTTCTCTCTTACAAATTCCCTCACAGTATGTATTTTGTCTGTATACACAACAAGGCGGATGGTATTACGGTCAATGACAAAACAGTGCGTGTGGACACGGTAGACGGCTGGGTAAAACCTAATCCCGGATGGTTTTTCTCCTATTCCGGCTATCTGCTGGTGGCGGACGACAGCATCAGCCTGACCGCCCGGATGAGACAACAACTGCGGCTATTTACCATCGAACTGACGCCTAAAGGGGATGCGGCAGAGCGGCTTGTCTCCCTTAACGCCACGCTTAACGGCGTGGCTTCCGAATTGAACATGGATAACGAATACGTCAGCGGAACCGCCGGAGCCGCCTTCCGTCTGACGGCTTTTCCCGATAAAACCTGGCAGGCAAGCGCCCGTCTGCTGGGATTGACGGACGGAGAGCAGATCTTGACATTGACCGCCGGCATACGGGCCAGTAGCGGGGATTCATTGCAAGTGGCGAACAAGGTCAATGTCAGTCAACTCCTGATCGGCTTTAACGTCAACAAAGAATATCCCATAACGCTGAAAGCCAACATTCTTTTGAATACCGATCCCAACAACCCGCAGAATGTCATATTGGGTATCAGCGACATGGAAGTGATATACGGTACTTCCATCGTGGCGGCATAACCGTTATGGAACGACTATTTTTTGTACGTGATATGCTTCGCCTATTTTTGCTTTTACGATGTAGACTTGCTGCCTGTCGGCCCGGACTTCGTAAGAGGTTGATTGTTTGTTGGTCTGGTATACCAGCGCACCGCTTACGTTATACACCTGCAGGCTACTCATCGCCTGTGTCGAACGGACATGGATGATGCCGTTCTTTTCCGATACATTCCAACCGGGCGACTCTCCGGTTGCTACGGCGTTATCCGTCGGGTTGCGCTCCATGCGGAGGGCAAAACGGTCGTTCAGCTCGATCACGGCATCATCCGTCGATTTTTTCACTGCCATAAAGGTATAGTACGGGGTTTTTTGCAGATCGGTTTCGACCACCTTTCCGTTCCGGTCGTAGTCTATGAGGTAGACGTTATGCCCGAAAGTCGCCATACCGGAGAAGTCCAGCCTCACTTCGCCCTCTTTTGTCGTCATCAATCCCAGACCCGTATTGTTCGTATAATTCCCGTTCATGTTGATAGCCAACGGCTCTTTTGACGGGGTAAACGAATAGACCGACAACGGGATTTCACTGTAAAACAGCTTGTGCGAATCCTCAGTGCCCCTATAGGCCGGAGAGGCGTTTTCGTCAAAGCACAGGAGCGCGGTACCGGTACAGCCTCCCTGCGTAGCCTTGATACGCAGCAGGTTGCTCTCTTCCGGCTGTGCGTCGCTACGCAACAGACTGTAAGGGGTATTTCCTTTGGTGGTTGTCCAGGCGGAAGACATGGTCAGTGTCGTGACAAGAGTGCTGGAAGACTTCTCTACAAAAAAGGACTGCAAAGGCGGTATCAGGGTTAAATGGCTGCCTGTCGGGATATTCCCGTTCACAATCAATTTTTGCCCTTCTTTACCGGTTGGGTTGCCGATATAGATATCAATGATACCTTCGTTCACCAAGCCGTTCCATATCTTATAGGTACTTCCTATTACCGAACTGTTTGCCGGATATGAAAGGAAAGATGAAATATCCAGGTAAGCCATAAAGGGATTCACAACCTGAACCAGTGTATTTCCCACGTCACCTCCATAAACAGGCAGATCGAACGTGTCTCCGTTTCCGGTCCACGACGCACTCTCGGTGATGAATCTGCTTCCATTTAATCTGGGTAGGGTAGGGGTCGTGTGACCCGGTTGGTCGGCATACGTATAGTGGGTCGCCGTTTGCGGGAAAGTAAATACCGAATCCTTATTCATCCGGGTGGCGGTTACTCTCAGGTTAAATGCCTTTCCCAGAGGCAATGCCGTCTCCAAGCTACCGAAAGTGGCGGTAAACATATTCGGTACGGCCGGCGATGTGGGACTGACCCAATCGGGGTTCGCATGCTGGAACAGGTTCATAAAGACGTCGCCCCATACGGGTTGGGTACCGTCGGTATAATGGTAGTCGCCGGAATAGACGCTTTGCAAGGGGGCTGACCACATCACAAAACGGTCTTTATCTACCGGATTCAGTTTCAATTCGACTTTCGCATTACGGTATGTCAGGTGGTTGATTCCTGCAATCATGGCGCGGTCTTCCAACTTGATGTCATGACATGTCACTGCCGATGCCAATTCGGGATAGTTCTTCACGCCGGAAGGAATAATCACATCCACACAACCTGTGGGCGCCATCCTCGCGGGCATTTCAAAACCGTTTTTCACTTCTACCCAGTTATAGATATTCTTCCAATCCTGATTGAGCGCCCCCGTCCACCGCATCGTGATATTCCCGGTATTATTTGTTGCTATTGAGATAGTTAACAACCCCTTAGGGAACTCTACATTATATGGATCGGGATTTATTCTCGGTTGTATTTGGTAGATAGAATCGCCCGTTATTACGCCATTCAGCGTCCGCGAAAGGCCTGATCCGATATGATCGTGCCCTGTTTCGTCAAACCAATTGAACGACACGAGGTTCTGCGGTTTATTCGCCAGCGTGATCGTCACTTGAGAGCCATAGCAGGCGGAAAATCCACCCGTCCCGCTTTCGAGTATGTAAATATAGACGGTGGATGCACCCGTTCTGCGCGTATGAGGATTAGTGGTCACATCCCAGAACTTAACCTCGTACCGGAACGAATCGACGGCATTTGGTAACGGTATCCTTCCATCGTGATGGTATTCTATTCTGCTGTCCCTTCCTCTTCCGCTACAGGTCAGGTAACCGGCTTTTGGCGGTATCAGGATGGCAACGCTGTCCGTCGGGATTTGCAGATTGGCGAAGAATGCCGCCGGCAGAATATCGTTATCCCAGATATCAATCACTACGGAATGGAACTCCTGTACCGTTTGCGCGTCATCGATCGTCTGGTATCTGCTGACTCTCACCCATTGATCATTCCAATCGCAATCCCTGAACTGACGGCGGGCTACCCCTATCCCCTGATTGGCATTGGCCAATGCCGGATTATCATTCTCTCCCCAACGCCATACAGGCGGCGTGGAAGAGGTATCGCTATCGTCCGCCAGACGAACAATATAAATGTCGTTGGGATCATCGAATCCCGTAGGCAATGCGATTCTAAACCGGAATTCCATGCCGGCTGATATCGTATTTGAGCCGAAAAGAGCAAATGTATTCGGCGAGATTTCGTACTGCAGGCTCGCCAGTATATACTTTTGTGGTACAGCGTTCTCTTTCGAAACCTTGTTCTTTGTATAAATGAGGATAGGGGTATTGGCGGAAATATCCGTCTTTGCTGTTGCCCGATTCCCTATGGTGATATAGATATAGGTAGGGTTGGTTCCCGTTTTCTCGATTTTAGGCCTTTTTGCAAGATCAGGATCATCATTGTCTGCAATATAGGCCTCCGTCAGGAACACAATCGGCTCCAATTCGGGATAAGCGCCCGGAATCGTTCCAATCCCCATAAAATTAGGCGCTTGCGTTAATGTCCCATTAAATGGCCTGTACTCATCAATCGTTTTTATCACATGGTTGTTTTCGTCCTTAATCTTGCGTCTGAAGGTATAAGCCGTATCCAGCCGGTTCACTGCCGGACCGACCGGTGTGGTCAGGTCAGGATTGATCTTAAACGGGTCATACATGAACTGATTCCATACAGGTAGCGCCGGAGCGAATTTGTCGCCGCTACCATTGCCTAAAGCGTAGATATACCCATGCGCTGAAGCGCCGGCTTGATGTCCGACTACCACCATTTCTGCGGACGCATCATTGTCGATATCCGCAATAACCGGATACTCGAAACCGGTATAAGACTGACACGATTTTTTGAAAAGAATAACGTCCGGTTTATTATAATTGGAAGTACTACTGCCTGAGTCGGTGTACACAGCTTTAACATACGGGATGACAGGTTTAATAATCCGTAAAGTCTGCATGTCGCGGTAACAAATTTCCATCACCCCGTCGTTGTCAAAATCAAACAGGGTGAACCCTGTATTGATTGACGTATCTTCATGTTCCAGGATAAAAGAACCTTTCAAATCTCCTCCTGCCACATCATATGTGAGAGCAAATAAAGCTCCCCTTCCGGATGTCATCGACGTGGGAATACCTCCCTGACCGATTGCGTCTCCCTCAGGAATAGTAGAGATATTCGGATGGCGTGGAAAATCAGCAACCGTAGTAGATATGGTACCTGTCAGGATGGCAATCTCGGGTAAACGATATTTTTTACCATTGATTTCTTGTTCCCGGCCATCAATATCTCCAATGTAGACGTATGAATTACTCCCTGTACCAGCAAGGGCGCTGGTAACTGCAATATTCCGGGAAGCAATTAATGTCGGATTAGCAACGCCATGACTATTAAATTTAGGGTTCCATACTTTGACCTCAATATTACTAGTGGATGACGTCCCTGCCCGGCTGACTACGACTATATCAGCTGTACCATCTCCCGTGATATCGGCTACGCCTGTATAACCGTCGCCAACACCTGGCATTGAAATGATATCATAACCGAATATGTTTCCGGTTTTCTTTATTTTATATATTTTCCCGCCGGCAACAATATCGTATGTTCCATCTCCGTCCATATCATAGATGTAAGGAAAAGCCTGATACCTGTCGCGATGATATTCTCCTCCCGGCGCATTTACACTACATCCCATATAAGCAGTTGTAGGCCACGTATACTCCGTTGTGCCTGTACCCATAGTCTCTAATTCTAACAACAAAGCGCCGTTTACCGCATTATATACTTTGTTATAGACCAACACTTCCGGAGTTCCATCTCCATCCAGGTCGCAAATCTGGGGATTCGCCCGTTGAAATTCATCACTTGCATTTGACCCTGCAGCTACATTACGCGTGTATTTCTCACCAGCCCGCCAGTTATATAGTAAGGTATAACTATTACCCACCGGAACAATTTTATACGAGACAACTCTTGATACGTACTCTTCATTATTTGTACCGCTACCATCTCTTGGAAATGCGACAATGATTTCCACAATCCCGTCCCTGTCCGAATCGACCAGCGCCGCCACAGAAGGCGTCACATGGTATCCTCCCGATGTATTGAAGTAAATTTCGTTCCCGGATGAATTGATAAAAGGCAATCTGACGATTTCGGCTCCCGTCCGTCCGTTATAAATATAGACATACCTGAAATAACCATGCAACGAGACGTCGTTATCCGTTTTCCCGATACCAATCACTTCAGGGTAACCGTCATGATTCAGGTCGGCCACATACGGAATGGAAAATCCCACCAAACGCCTGCTGCCACCATCAACGATGAACCGGTAGTCCGAGCTGAAGTTCACGGCTCCCATATAAGCGAAGCAGGTATTGAAATCACTGGGATCCGTATATCCGGGCGGGTCGTCGGAAGAGGATTGGAGGAGAATCGTCACATATCCGGTTGCGGCGTATGCTCCACCTTCAACCCGGTAGGGAAACGTATTCCTGCCGCCGGAAACACCGGTGGCAGGCGTAAAGACGAGTTGCGCCCCGGACAGGGACAGCGTCCCGAGGGGTATCATGACACCTCCGGGCAAAGAGTATGATACCGCGCCTGCGGCTGCCGGGACTTCGACTAACAACGAGCTTAAATCAACCGTAACAGGTTGGGGTAATGTGCCGAGCCTGTTACTGTATGTGACGGTTATTGTCGTGTCCCTGGCTACGATGTGCGGCTCAACTGCTCCCAGTGCAATCTCACCGTTCGCTGGACGTGAGAACCCCAACTGGTCGCCGGTAAAATTGATTCCGGCGCCTGATATGGCATTTGTTACAGCGCTCGTGCGGCCCTGTTTCGCTATGCTGTGGGAGAGATTAGAGACGTTTGTGAGTTGGTGCACCTGCGTACCCGGAGTGTTGCTGTTTTTCAATACCGGACTGAAATCCTGGGCAAAGGTCTGACATACTGTGCCGCTTGAATTGTTTTGCAAATAAAAAGTCGTGCCAAAAATATTCCTGATACAATTTGAGTTGCTGATATCACCCCTTATGGAAGATGCACCGGTGACGATATTGTTTATGATCATGACCCTGTTAGTTCCTGCATTTCCAAAGTAAAGATATATATCTCCCGTATTATAGAAAGTATTGTTAAACACTCTGTAAGTCGTATTGGTATCAAATGTCACTATATATAAACCACCTGTGGCCTGACAGGTATTCCAGGAGATCGTGTTGTTATAGACGTAAGCGGTACCGCGATGAAGATAAATAAGCCTGGACGTTCCTCTGTTATTGTATATGATACTGCTATTGGATATATATAACTTGGCGTACTCGGCCACGCTATTGTTAACCTCGAGAAGTATGAGAGGTGCACCGGTATTATTACATGACATAATCGTGACCTTGTCTATGGTTATCGTATTATAAGCTGCATTGGTAGCAGCAGTGGCATTTCCACTAATACTGAATAAAGAATTGCTGTTTACAGCACTGAAATCTTCGATAATGATGTTGTGGATCGTAAAAGAAAACGCTGTGGTAGAGCTGCGTCCTCGCGTCAAATCCAGTATCTGGTTGTTTGCGCTTCCGCCACCGTTGAAGATAGTCGGGTTATCATCTGTGCCCGTCCCCGAAAAGGTGACGTTTTTAGCATCAAATATGGAGGTGTTAAATATGGCGAAGGGCGCCGTCACGTCATAAACACCTCCTGCAAAATAAACGTTCAACGTATTGTCGCCGCTATACGTATTCAATATATACCAAAGCCCGGCATAACGAATCGGATTATTCTCAGATGCGCCATTACCTGCGCCTGCCGGCGATACATAGATATCTCTTGCTTCTGCTTGTGAAAGACAGAGTAAAAAGGCCGCCAGCAACCCTAATAGTCTTGTATTAGCTAACTTTTTCATAATGTTTATGTATGAGTTTTTAATTACCATTATTGATGGGAGTATTTTATACACGTATAGAGAGGATATTTTTCATTTGCTTCATTTTAACCTGATACACAATATAAAAGTCGTACTGTTAATAAATTCATTTGCAATTATTGTACATAGTAATATAGACATAATACGACAAGGCAAAGATATGATTAATTTCTCAATCACAACAAATTTGTGATTTTTTTATATCAAATAACGATTTTGGATAAAAAAAACGCCCGTTTTTTTAAATTTATCTTCATGTCCAAATCGAAGATTTTCAATTTCTACCACGAAATTCTGGTCGATAATTTTTTTGGCGATTAGCGCCGGTATGAAGCCTCCCATAGTGTCGTTTGCTAAAAAATTAGCTTTTGCCTTGACTTTTCATTGTTTTCAAGGGTTTTTTGCCCTGACTTTTCATTACGAACATTGATAAACAGCATATTGCAATGACAGATTTATATTACCATAGAAATATCGACAAGATACCGGATTATTCCAACGTATT
>JAISQD010000173.1 GCA_031274415.1 Tannerellaceae bacterium
ATTAGCAAGAACATTGTCAATGGAGATTCTTTTATAGCTATCGAAATTCAGATTCGCAACACTTATCTGAGGCTCCAAGTAAATCGACCAATTGGGATTCAGGTTGAAATTCGTTCGAACCCCTAATTTCATAACCGCTCGATAAAAATCTTCAGTATATTTATTGTTAAATGCTGTAATCACACCAACTCCTGCATAAGGAACCAGATCGAAAAAATGATTCTTTTGATAAGACCCGCGAATAAGATTTGTTACATTAAGCATTAAATCAATCGTTACCTGCCCGTAATTAAATTCTTGCAAGAAATCATTTTCAACACTAAAAGCCTGTTTGTAATCTAAACTTGATCTAGAGCCTCTCAAGACGCCTCTATCCGCTTGGAGACGCACACCAAAATCATAATTAAACCATTTTCCAAGACTCAACGATTCGCCGTAAGTGATACGCTTACCAAAAGCGTATGCATTATCTTGTTCGGCCATCATTAAATTGGCAGATACTCCCAAAGAGATGAACCAATTATCACTCTTATTCGTTTTGCTTTCGGCTTCGGATAAAGTCACCTCTTGCGCCCAAACCGAAAAGACAGAGACCGACAAAACCCATGCAAATAAAAAACTTATCCCCTTTTTCATATAGTCTTTTTTTTTTCTTTTATCTTATTCTTAATAGCTCTGATTTCATAATTTTACAGTTATAATTTTATTCCAAGCTTCTATTTTTCCATCCTTATGGAAGATTATTTGCGTCCTTATGCAAGTTTTGCTGCGTCCTTATGCAAGTTTCATTCAACTTTCCACAACAAAAAAAGCCTTCGACAAGGAGTGGTAATACTCCCTGCCGAAGGAATCTGTTGAAGTTGTTTAAAATGCCTAAAGCTATCTTTTTTAAAGAAGATAGCTTATTATTGTTTTTTGAATTATATGCTACATAGCGTAACTTGTTATGCCAGTGGCTCTCTCTCTCCAAAACAAATCCGGACATTATCAACGATTCTTTGTTAATAATATTTAAACCGAAGCCAGTATTATTGATTATAATTCCCATTTTTCTGAGAGCTTTATTTTTTATTGATACATTTTATGAATATCGTACGTCAAAAGTAGAATATTGAAATGAGCTGTGAAAGGATTATGTGGATTTTTCTATTTTTTTAACACTTAGAGTACTGTCAGTAACTACTCAGGTACTGTAAATATGCAGCAGGGGCTGACTAAAAAGTCCCCTACGATAGGGGAGCTAACGCTCCTAAACAAAGCTCGCTCGTTACTTACAGCCTTGTACCCACACAAAACGTTATAGAGCCCGTTTTGTGTGGGTACAAGAGCCTCTCAATTCTCAACTCTCAATTCTCAACTCTCAACTCTCTTGTTCCGGCGTCCGTTTTTGCGGATAGTGGTGAAATGACAAAATGATATTTTTACCCCTCTGAAAACCGTCTGGATCGTACCGCCGGACGAGCTGATTGATTCTATCGCCGAAAACAGGGGGTTAAGGAAATACACTTTGTCAGTAAAAGTGGCGAAATGTGGACAATTGCTATGTATTATCGGATGAATTTATGACTTTTTGGATTGTATACTCGTGATTACATATCTTTTTGTCAGTTTGGAATTGGATGGGATTTTGGAGTGATTTTGCTATCATTATTATGTCATTCTTTTTCATATTAGTGTTTGAAAACAATTTGTTAAGACTTCTTTACAAAATATCCGCGACTTTCCGGAAAAACATCTGGATGTTACCCGGACAACATCTGGATGATTTTAAAAATCTCTTAGATGTTGTCGGGGTAACATCCAAGAGATTTCCAACTATTCTCTCAAGATCATTGTCATTTCGGCCAAAACTCCTGCTCTTCCGGTCAAAATTGGAGAAAATGTGCAAAAAACACATTTTCTGAAACGGGCGTTTTCTTTACAGAATGTCAGAAATAGCAGGTTTTTGCTGACAAATTGTATTTTGGGAACGGGGTGTTTTTTTTCAATAAACGATGGGCGGCAGTTTTGAAATTCAAAAAAAAGAATACCTTTGTCGTGTATTCGATGCCGACTTTTTTCGGATGAAAAGCGGTGGAATGTATACCCGATAAACTATATATACCTTATGATTCAAACAGTAGTCAAACGAGACGGACGGGTAGTCGGTTTCAACGAAGAGAAAATCAGGACGGCTATCCGTAAAGCCATGTTGCATACCGAAATGGGTGAAGATTCGTCCCTTATCCGGCAGATCGCCGACCGTATCAGTTTTTACGGCAAGGAACAGATGACCGTAGAAGAAATACAGGACATGGTGGAAATGGAGTTGATGAACAGCCCGCGCAAGGAGGTGGCCAAAAAATACATCGCTTACCGCGACCAGCGAAGCATCGCCCGCAAAGCCAAAACACGCGATATTTTCCTCGAAATCATCGAAACAAAATCGAACGACGTCACCCGCGAAAATGCCAATATGAATGCCGATACGCCGGCAGGCATGATGATGAAATTCGCCAGCGAAACAACGAAACCTTTTGTCGACGATTACCTGTTGTTGCCCGAAGTGAAAGAGGCCGTCCGCCGGAACTACCTGCACATCCACGACAAGGATTATTACCCCACCAAAAGCCTCACCTGCGTACAGCATCCGTTGGATAAAATCCTCCGGCATGGATTCAATGCCGGACATGGCGAATCACGCCCGGCCAAACGGATCGAGACGGCCAGCATGCTCGGTTGTATCTCGCTCGAAACGGCACAAAACGAAATGCATGGAGGGCAATCCATCCCGGCATTCGATTTCTACCTGGCGCCGTTCGTCCGCCGGAGTTTTATTGAAGAGCTGAAGATCCTGGCGCAATTTACCGGCGAGGACTACGAACCGCTCTACCATACGCCGGTAGAGGATTTCCTGACACGCGACCTGGCAGGGCTGGAGGGCGAAGAGCGCATCATACAACAAGCCGTCAACCGAACCGTAAGCCGCGTACATCAATCCATGGAGGCATTCATCCACAATATGAATACCATCCATTCGCGCGGAGGCAATCAGGTGGTTTTCAGTTCCATTAATTACGGGACGGATACTTCGGCAGAAGGGCGGTGCGTGATGAGGGAGCTGTTGATCAGCACAGACGAAGGCGTTGGCAACGGGGTGACGGCCATTTTCCCCATTCAGATATGGAAAAAGAAACGGGGCGTCAGTTATTTGCCCGGAGACCGGAATTACGACCTGTATCAACTGGCCTGCAAAGTGAGCGCCCACCGGTTTTTCCCCAATTTCCTGAACTTGGACGCCACCTACAACCGGCACGAATCGTGGGACGCCGGCGACCCGCAACGGTTTCAATATGAGGTGGCGACAATGGGTTGCCGCACGCGGGTGTTTGAAAACCGTTTCGGGAAGAAAACCTCTATCGGGAGAGGAAACCTCTCTTTTACCACCCTCAATCCGGTACGCATGGCGATTGAATGTATGTCGATCGAAAACCGGCAGGAACGGATCGCCTCCTTTTACAGGAAGTTGGATGACGCGCTCGAATTGGCCGCCCTGCAGTTGCACCGGCGTTTTGAATTTCAGAAGACGGCGCAGGCCAAGCAATTCCCTTTGCTGATGTCGGTTTTATGGGATGGTTGTGACGCGCTGAAACCGGATGATACGATTGAGAGCGTCATCAATCAGGGTACGCTCGGGATCGGTTTTATCGGTCTTGCCGAAACGCTCGTCGCCTTGACGGGCAAACATCACGGCGAAGATGCCGAAGCGCAACAGCTGGGACTTGATATCGTGACCCGTATGCGCGACCGGGTGACCGGTTTCTGTGAACGCTATGCGCATAATTATAGCGTATTAGCCACTCCTGCCGAAGGGCTTGCCGGACGTTTCACCCGTCACGACCGGAAAACGTTCGGCATTATACCCGGCATCACCGACCGCGACTATTATACCAATTCAAACCACGTCCCGGTCTATTACAAATGCAGCGCCCACCATAAAGCGAGAATCGAAGCCCCGTATCATGAGTTGGCCCGCGGCGGGCATATCTTCTATGTGGAGATAGACGGCGATGCCACCCATAATCCCGAAGCGATCATGACGGTGGTGGATTTGATGGATAAATACAATATGGGGTATGCTTCGGTGAATCACAACCGCAACCGTTGCATGGATTGCGGCTACGAAAACGCTGCTTCCCAGTTGAATGAGTGCCCCCGTTGCGGAAGCAATCATATCGACCGGCTGCAACGCATTACCGGTTACCTGGTCGGCACTACCGACCGGTGGAACAGCGCCAAGCTGGCCGAACTCAACGACCGTGTGATCCATGAATAGCCTTTCGATACTGGACATAGTAGAAGATACGACAGTGGACGGGCCGGGGTTCCGCACGGCGATCTATGCGGCCGGTTGCCCGCACCGCTGCCGGGGGTGCCACAATCCGCAGTCGTGGGATATGGATAATGGCCGGCGTTACTCCGTTTCCTGTGTCTTGGAGAAAATAAAAGAGGCTGAATTTGCTAATGTTACCTTCAGTGGAGGCGACCCTTTGATGCAAGTGGAAGCCTTTACCGAGCTGGCTATGCAAATCCGCTCTGAAACCCGTAAAACTATCTGGTGTTATACCGGCTTCCGGTATGAAGAGGTCATTGCTTCGCCACGACTTTCGCAGATCCTCCCCTTTATTGATGTGCTGGTTGACGGCGAGTATATGGAAGACCTCCGCGACGAATCGCTGAGGTTTACCGGTAGCGCCAACCAACGCATTATAGATGTCGCCGCTTCATTATTGAGAAAAGACATAAAGCAACTTCACCTGCGGGCAGACGGTTATACCGTCGCAAGTGAAACAAGAACTTCCGGCGACGGATACTACGAAAGCGCGGTATTAGACCCGGAAGGTAATTTCGCGTATTGATGAAGACGGTATCAGGAAATTTGTTGCGGATTTCATTGAACCGGATTTTGAAATAAATGCAGAAGCGTTTGCCCGATGTATTACGGGAATAAAATACAGTAAAAATGAAAATATAGTTTGATTATGATAACCGTTGAACGAACAAATTCGAATAATAAGGATTTTCAAAAACTTGTCTGACAATTCGGACATCGAACTACCTCTATTTTGTTCTCGTCGTTACCCTGCTCACCTCGGCAATCGTCATCGACGAACCGGTTACTCCCGTCGCCCTGCGGGGACTTTCCTGTACCCACACAAAACGTTATAGAGCCAAAAAATAGCTCCTGTCCAATGTTGGGAAAGCTCCCGTTCAAAAAAAACGTCAGGGAATAAGCTCTTTTTCCAACTCTTTCAGTTCTTCCAGTCCTTTTTCTATGGCGGTGATGTTTTTCTTGCTGTGGATGTGGAGGAAGTAGGCGCCGAAACAACCTATCGCCAAGCCGATGGCAACCCTGACGATGAAGGAAGACAGGGAGAAAATGCCCAGGAACAGGATGGGGACAAGAAATAATGCGACCAGTCCCCCGGCGATCCAATACGCTCTCTGGTACCAGAGTTTGTAGGTTAAAATACATTCGGTTAGCTTGTTTAGCTTCATGGTTTCTATATTAAACCGGAAGATAGAAGAACCCAGATACACATTCAGGACTAAAGCGACGACCAGTACACTTTCCACGAGGATAAACAACGGCTGGTTATCTATGAGAAATCCTTTGGCTTTCAGCAGGGGAACGATGAGAATAGTCAGAAAAAGGGCTATATTGCTTACCACTTCGCTCCGGAGCAGATTCTCGTGAGCCGAGCGGGTGCGGCTTGCAATCATTTCCTTGATAATCCGTTTGTTTAGTATTTCACTTTGTGCGAGGCGTTCGTTCAGGATGCCCCAGCTTGCTTTTAATGCGTCTGTTTCCATTGTGATTCGTTTTTAATTGTTCAACATTTGTTTGAGTTTTTCGCGGATGCGGTTCAG
>JAISQD010000183.1 GCA_031274415.1 Tannerellaceae bacterium
AGGTTCTGATGACACTCCTTGCAGGACTGGTTCGGGATATACGTCACCGCATATTCCAGCTCCGACTTCCTGTCCCAATCAAAATCCACGCTATCCTTTGTCAGGTAACCCCACACATCCTTTAGTCCCAGTTTGGCCTTTGCCGTATAATGTTTCCATGTATCCGTCTGCGGCGGAAGATGGCACGCCACGCAATGCGTTTTCGTTCCGCTACGGTTGTTCACATGCTTGGATAATTTCCAACTGTTTTCTACATGCGGGTGGACATGGCACATCATACACGATTCGTCGGTCGAGAAATAAGCGGAAGTCAGGTACAGGGCAACAACACAACCCGCACCCAGCAACAAACCTAAACTAAGAAAGAAATATCTCTTTCTGAAAAAGCTTCTCCTCTTCAACGAAGAGCGATTCAACTGTCTATTAATCATCTGTTTTTTATGGTCTATTTTTATCGTTTAGCATGATTAGTATGAACTGGATAGAAAATCCGCCATAAAAATAGCACAATCCCCCAATATAAAGAAAGGATAATTGTGCTATTTAACGAATAATATTATCTAAGCACACTTTTTATTACACTCTCTTGTTATTCAATCCATTTTAACCATTTCTGCTTATTGTTATATCCGGATTCGACCATTGTTTCGATAAATTGCATGCCCCTTACCCCGTCATATACGGTAGGGAAATCCAATGCCCGGCCGGTTGGTTTCTTCCCGTCTTTCACCGCCCGCAACGTAGCGGCAAAGTTCCTGTAAATATTGGCGAACGCTTCGATATACCCTTCCGGGTGGCCGGCCGGGGTACGTGTATTCCAATGGGCGGCGGCGCCCATATATCCGTTATTCCCTACCCGTATTTTTTCCTTTGGCTTGTCAATCCACATGGTATATAAGGTATTCGGCTCTTCCTGACGCCATTCCAGCCCTCCTTTTTCGCCATAGACGCGGATACGGATGTTGTTTTCTTCACCTGCCGCGACCTGCGAACAGGTCAACACGCCGGTAACGCCCTTTTCGTACCGGAGGAAAGCTGCGCCGTCGTCGTCGATCGGGCGACCGGGAGCAAAGGCTTTCAATTCGGCGCATATCTCCTTCACTTTCAATCCGGTCATGTATTCGCTCAAGTGCCATGCATGTGTGCCGATGTCGCCCACCGCACCGGCTTTACCCGAACGCTTCGGGTCGGTACGCCATCCTGCATTATTACCGCCCTGCAACTCAATCCGTTCCGACAACCAGCCTTGCGAATATTCCACATATACGCGGCGCAGGTTCCCGAGTTCGCCTTTGGCAATCCGCTCTTTGGCATCCTTTACGGCCGGATAGCCCGTATAGACGTGGGTCAGGACAAGGATCAGCCCCGTCTCCTCCACTTTCTGCTGAAGCTGCTTGGCTTCATCGAGCGAGAAGGTGATCGGTTTATCCACGACCACATGAAATCCCCTCTCAAGCGCCATCATAGCCGGCTCGAAATGCCATTTGTTGGGCGTTACGATCGTAACAAAATCCATCCGTTCACCTTCAGGAAGCGCTGTTTCACGTTCAAACATCTCCTGGTACGTTTTATACACCCTGTTTTCCGGCAAAAAGTAAGAGAGGCCGGAACTGATGGATATTTCAGGATTCACGCTAAAACACCCACAAACCAATTCAATCTGGTTGTCCATAAAGGCGGCACACCGGTGGATAGCACCGATAAATGCATCGCTTCCGCCTCCAACCATACCCATTCTAAGCTTTCTATTTTCCATAACCAATTTATTGTTATAATATTATTAGATTTGATATTATCGTTCTCCCTTAAAAAAACGGATCATCCCAACACGCCCCAAATGTAACACTTTTTTCGTATCATTATCACTCTTACCTCCACGTAAATCATTTTCAACCATTTTTTTTACATGTACCAATGACGGATGTATCGTAAATCTCTCATTTTAAGAGGCTTTTTAAGCGAGCGGTTTCCCCCGTCATTTCCACTTGTTTATTCTTTAGAATATAGGGACTCGCAAGGACGAGTATGTCATTATAACGTACTCCGAAGCAATCCGGAAGTCATGCACAAAACTAAAAGGTTCATAAAATTAGCGGCGCCTTAAAATATTTTTTCCTTTCTTTCGTCTTAAAAAACAGAAGGCCTTTTTATTTTGAATCATAGTTTATTTACAATTTATTTAAAAACGTATGTTTGGCAAAAGGAAAGAAAGAGGAAAAGCAACAATACAAATCGCCGATTGCACCGGCTGTGGAAATTGTATCGAAAAATGCAGACACGGAGTTATCGAATTTGTTTATTTCAAAGAAGGCCGGTACGCCCGGATAAAAGACAATAGCAGATGTTCCGGATACGGAAAATGCGCCAATGTCTGCGAATATGAAGCAATAAGAATGGTAAAAATTATGAATTATGAATTATGAATTTCAGAACTCCAGGACTTACTTTTTACTGTAAGTCCTTGATTCTTTGGTGGGCGTTGACGGATTCGAACCGCCGACCCTCTGCTTGTAAGGCAGATGCTCTGAACCAGCTGAGCTAAACGCCCTTTTTAAATGGGAATGTCTTTAATCGCTCTTAAGACGGTGCAAAGTTAATATGAATTTGATTATCTCCAAATTTTTGGATGAAAAATCTGCCGTTCTCTTGTGAAATAGTTCACGTTGAGAACAGGCAGGTTCGGATCGTTGAACGAATCAATCCGTGTCAGGCAAGCCAATTTCTTCAGGCTCTCCCCACGCGCCGTTGTCTTCAATATTGATTTCAAAGCCTCCGTCGAAAGATGAGGGGGTATACAGCCTGCCTGTATAACGCGTAACCCGGTTTTCATAAAGAGGCGCGTTTTCTACGACCCGTTTATAGATCTCGCTTTCCTGTTCGTCCAACGAAGTGAGCGTGATCTCGTCTATCTTGTTTTCAGGAGAGGGAACCAACGTATAGAAAGCATGGGTATTAAAGATTTCTTTCCCCCTTTCCATATCGGAAATCGTATCCGTAAACAGGTAGGGTGTCGGATCGCTCTTTGCTTTTCCCTCAAAAAGATCAAAGGAGGTATACCTTCCGGATACCTGGACGCTTAATGAAAAAACGTTTTCGGGAACGGTGTCTGTGGCCAAAAACTCCACACGGCTTACAATACGCTTCATGGAGATTTCGACCGGTTGATCGGCGCTATTCGCACTCACTTCGATCTCTTTAGAAGCATAAAAAGAATCCGCGATTTGCCCAAAAACAATTATGTTTTCCGAAAAAGAGCGCTCCGGTACGGAATGGGCTAAGAAACATACTTTATACATTCCCGGTTTGAATGTGTCGTAGAAATACTTCCCAAAATCTTCATTCCCTTCATCATGTGATGTCGCCGTTTGATGCCGCATCAACGTATCGACCTCCAGATCATATACGGCATACTCCAGATACTGATAAGGTAAAGAATGGTCTTCAGGCTCTCCGGGTATGTCTCCGGGCATACTTCGTGTATTGGGGAAAGGGACTATTTCCGTTACGGTCTCCATACAAAACTGTATCAAGAACCCGGATTCAGACATACCTACTGCAGGGACAATGCCTCTGTCACAACTAAACAACACACACGCAAAAACAAATAGGACTATTTTCTTCATAGCAATCATATATATTAATGTATTATCGTAAATAAAGACCTTTCGGTTAATAAATAGGGCGTAAAGGTATTCTTTTTTTTGGGATTTAGAAAATATTAAGGTGAAAGCTTCCGTTGAGTTGTAGATATTTTTTAGTTTTGTCCTGTTCATGAACTATTTTCTAATAATAAACTTATAACAAATGGCACGACTTGTAACCTTGTACTCCTTACAGTGGGGAGATTTATCACTGGAAACCGTATGTGAAAAAGCCAACGCTTTCGGATACGATGGTATAGAATTAGGGCTTCCCGATCATTTGGATGTCCGTCATACAGATGCCGCTTATTACCAGGGCATAAAAGACCTGTTAAACAAGCACGGCTTGGAACTCCGTACGATTTCAACCCATTTGATTGGTCAGGCGGTATGCGACAACATTGACTTCAGGCATCAATCCATTCTTCCCGATTATATCTGGGGAGACGGCGAACCTGAAGGTGTCCGCCAACGCGCTTCGGAAGAGTTGATCCGTACGGCACATGCGGCAAAAATGCTGGGTATTGACACCGTTGTCGGCTTCACTGGCAGCTCCATCTGGCAGTACCTTTATTCGTTTCCTCCCATATCGGAAGCCCTGATCAATAAAGGTTTTGAAGACTTCGCTCGCCGGTTTATCCCTATCCTGGACGAATACCGGAAGCTGGGGATTCGTTACGCTTTGGAAGTTCACCCGACGGAAATAGCCTTTGATACGGTTACTGCCCGTCGTGCATTGGATGCGCTTGACTGGCATCCTTCATTCGGTTTCAACTACGACCCGAGCCACTTAGGGTATCAGGGTGTGGATTATGTGGATTTTATTTATCAATTCCCTGAACGGATCTTCCACGTACATATGAAAGATGTGTACTGGAGCGAAACGCCCAAGCAGGTAGGCGTATTTGGCGGACATGTCACGTTCGGCGATCCCCGCCGTTACTGGAACTTCAGGAGCGTAGGGCGCGGGCGTATCCGTTTCGAAGAGATTATCCGTGCGCTGAATGCTATCGGCTACCAGGGACCGCTATCCATCGAATGGGAAGACAGCGCGATGGATCGCGAACACGGTGCAAGGGAATCCTGTGAGTTTACAAAACGGATTGATTTCCAGACTTCAGCACATGCTTTTGATGCTTTCTTTGAGAAGAAATAACAGCGAGGTATCTCTCCGTTAATCAGTATCCCAAGGGCGGAGAATCACTCCCCCTTGGGTTTTTTATTTCTCATCACTTAGACATGACCGGAAGCTTTATGATATGCTCCTTGCCGGCGATTTTCAGGATGTAAATCCCTTTGTTCAACGATTTGCTGATCCGGCACGGAGTCGTTCCTGCGATTTCCTGACGATGGATCAACTGGCCCTGTACATCATATATGGAAACGATGCGTCCATTGTCTTCGTCTTGCAAACCCTGTATATAAATTGATCCGGCGTCATAATAGGCATTAACAGCCGGCGATGACGTTTGAATGTTGTCTATACCTACCGGGCTGGAAGCAAAATGCAGGATAAAACGATCCGTCTTGTCGTACGGGGAAGAGACGAACGTATAGGAAGGAGTACGTAACAAATCTGTTTTCGCTCCGGTTTTCTTATCTTCCAGGATAACGCTGTTAACAGATACAAGGGAATTAATCCGCTCTACCCTCAACTGAACTTCCTGTCGTTCGATGGATGGCTCGAAATACATCGCCAGGCGTTGTGTGGACGGAGAGATCACATTGGTTGTCAGTTTCATATTGTCTTCCGACCGGGTATATATCTGATTCACCCCGCCGGTACGGTTAAACAGCTTTTCGGCATCGTAAAGATCGTTTGCCTTAAGGGTGGCGCCGTTCCTGAAGACGACACATAAACGGTCGAACCCTCCTGTTTGCATGTCTTTCGTTTCGATCAACAACTCGTCGACCACCGTGTTCGTTTCACCACTCCGTAAAAAGGGGGTATTTGCCCGTGTACGTTTCGACTGGGGAATAGTCATGGATGTTTTTGACCCTGAAATTCTCTTGATTACAAACATTTGCATTGGAGCGATCAAAGAAGACCTGCCATAAGGGGGATCAGGAAGAGTTCCTCCTGTACCCTGTCCTACCAGATAACTGGTAGTGAATGAGAAATCTCTTTTATTCGCTTCACGTTTTCCTGTTCCGTTGGCAAGGACATAAAAAGCGGGGGCTACTTCGCTTCTTTCAAAACCCCACTTGCCAAGATCTGTTCCGGTAACAAAAGCAGATACATCCAAAGGAACGGTGAACGGATTGCCGATGTGATTAAACCCGTCTCCAATATTGTCTACCGTTACATCCTTGATATTCAACTCCTCTCCCGTGAACTCATCGGTAATGGCATGATCGTTGTTTACATATTCCAAGAAAGAGGGGCCGAAGTCACGGGCAAAAGAGAACTTTTCTTTCACCACATCTCTATAATCGGCGTTTTCATATCCTGGTCTTCTATTTGCCGGATCCGTATAATAGGGATCACCATGAGGAACAAGCCCTTGGCCAAGCACATAACCTGTCCCTGCCGGCAAGGCGGTCTTCGGGTTAAGCACCCAGAGATCTTTTCCATTGAACAGGCCGGTTTTTTTAGGTATGGAAAGGAAATTGAAAAAGAAATAGTCGGCATATATCTTATTAAAAGGAGGAGTAAATCCGACCAAATGGCCATCTTTATAATTATCACCCAACGCCAGATTGACCTGGATGATCCCTTTATCCTGCTTGTTGGCAGGAACTCTGTTATAGCTGATACCCTTGTCATCTTCCGCATACAGGTGGGCAATGTGTGTCTCTCTGACGCCGGCTGTAGAAGAAATTTTGGAATCTAAAATCAGCCGTCCTCTTGTAAGCGTCAAGTTTTTAACGCTTATCCCGACAAGAGGGTCGATCGTGACCTTGACGCTATCCGGAGTCGTTGCCTGATTATTGATAATAACCGTGTTAGGAAATTCCGTATAATAAGTCGATTGGCTCACCAATCCTTTTATTACCTGCGGCTTTTTCCCTTTAAATTCAAAGGTGCCGCTTCTTTCGTTAAAAATCTGTCCGGAAGTCGCATTATTGATAAAATCACCTTCAAGAATTGTCTTTCCAATATGAGCTATTTGTGTGTTACTCTCGGCTTGGAAATCTCCGCTAATATACAACGTCGCATTTTGTCCGATATACATCTGCCCTTTAGTCAACAAATTAACTTTCTCCTGTGCATGGAGCAAAGGGGAAAGAAAAAACATCAAACCGGACAGTAGAAATAAATTGTACTGTTTCATATATACTGCTAAAACGGGTTTCATTATTACATTTGCAATTTTCATACAAAAATATACCATTATACAAAAAAGGTCGTTTCCAAAAAACATTAAAATGTTATCATATTCGCCATCACTTGTTCACTTACAGAGAAAAAGGCCTATTTTCCTGCATTTTGTTTTATTATTCATGTGACGTCCACTTAAAAACACCATAAGTAGGGCTCCTTTATTTCCTTCATTGCAATTACGCGGCAAAATTAGTGCATTTTCTTCAATAAATAAACAAAACTCACAAGAAACATCTTCTATTTACTCATAAATAATATTTATTTTTGTTGCGGGAATGTCAATTGATATGCATATTTAATGAATGAATAAAGAAGAAAAGGCCTTACGGATCATTCGCCTGAGCGAAACAGGCTCTACCAATTCTTATCTGAGAAGTTGTATCCGCAAAGAAAAGTTACCCGAAGGAAGCGTCGTTTTGGCCGGCTTTCAAACCTCAGGACGGGGACAACAGGGAAACGGGTGGGAATCCGGACCAGGTAAGAACCTGCTGTTCAGCGTCGTTTTATATCCGGACTGTATTCCTGCCAACCGGCAATTTCTTATTTCCCAGATAGCGGCATTAAGCGTAAAGGAGACATTAGACCGTCTGACAGACGGGATAACGGTCAAATGGCCGAATGATATCTATTGGAAAGATAAGAAAATCTGCGGCATGCTGGTCGAAAACGACCTGATGGGAGCAACGATCTTCTGTTCGATCATCGGCATCGGCATAAACGTAAACCAGACGGCTTTTACATCCAACGCACCTAACGCCGTCTCGCTGATTCAGGTTACCGGTAAAGCGTATGACAAAGAAGAGATTCTTGAGACATTCCTTTCCCGTTTTTATGCCTATTACCTGCAACTGCTACAGGAAAAAGAGGTGGAGATCAGGGAGGCTTACCAGCAAGCGCTTTATCGCAAAGACGGGTACCACCCATACGCCGACGCCGATGGCCGCTTCATGGCGCGTATCCGTGATATCGAACCGGCCGGACACCTGCTGCTACAACTCAAAAGCGGTGAAATACGGCGGTATGCCTTTAAAGAAGTTGTCTACAAATAAAAGGAGACTCCTCCCAGAGTTTTTTT
>JAISQD010000207.1 GCA_031274415.1 Tannerellaceae bacterium
TCATAATTATTAATCTAAATTGAAAAAGTTATGTCTGAAGTTGCATCTAGAGTAAAAGCTATTATCGTAGACAAATTGAGTGTTGAAGAAACAGAAGTGACTAACGAAGCGAGCTTTACTAATGATTTAGGAGCAGACTCTCTTGATACGGTAGAGTTGATTATGGAATTCGAAAAAGAATTCGATATATCCATTCCCGACGATCAAGCAGAAAAGATTACAACAGTAGGCGATGCGATCGCTTACATTGAAACTAATGCGAAGTAATTTGTTTTATTTCAACGTATGGAATTAAAAAGAGTTGTAGTAACAGGTCTTGGAGCTATTACTCCTATTGGTAATACCCTCCCGGCTACTTGGGAGGGTATTATCAACGGAAAAAGCGGAGCAGGGCCTATTACTCAGTTTGATGCGGAAAAGTTTAAAACACGTTTTGCCTGTGAAGTAAAAGACTTCGATCCGTTGCAGATTATGGACAGGAAAGAGGTACGCAAGTGCGACCGCTATACGTTGCTGGCATTAGCCGCAGCGAAGGAGGCGGTTGCCGATTCGGCCCTCGACACCGAGAAAGAGGATCTCGACAGGATAGGCGTCATTTTTTCGGCAGGTATAGGAGGAATCAAAACCTTTGAAGATGAAGTCGCGGACTATGACAAAGAGCGTGGCCCGCGTTTTAACCCGTTCTTTATTCCCAAGATGATATCGGACATTGCTGCCGGGCAGATCTCTATGCTGTATGGTTTCCGGGGGCCTAACTTTGCTACGGTATCCGCTTGCGCATCCTCTACCAATGCTATTTCAGACGCATTTAACTATATCCGTCTGGGAAAGGCCAATGCGATTGTAACGGGTGGCGCCGAGGCGGCTATCTCCATTGCCGGCGTAGGCGGTTTTAATGCGATGAATGCGCTCTCTACCCGTAACGACTCTCCACAGACGGCCTCCCGTCCGTTCAGCGCCAGCCGCGACGGATTTGTGATGGGGGAAGGCGCGGCCTGTCTTGTGCTGGAAGAGCTGGAACATGCGCTGGCAAGGGGAGCGAAGATGTATTGCGAAGTAGTCGGTACGGGCATGTCGGCCGATGCATACCACCTGACGGCCTCCCACCCCGAAGGATTAGGCGCGAAAATGGTGATGAAGAACGCACTGGAAGATGCCGGGATGAGACCTGAAGAGGTGGACTATATCAATGTACACGGGACATCTACCCCGGTAGGCGATATATCGGAAGTGAAAGCCATTAAGGATGTCTTCGGCGAACACGCCTACCGGTTGAATATCAGTTCGACCAAGTCGATGACCGGACACCTCTTAGGTGCTGCCGGAGCGCTGGAAGCGATCGCTTGTGTGATGGCGGTAAAAGAGGGCGTCGTGCCTCCTACGATCAATCATGCAGAAGGGGATGACGATCCGGAAATTGATTACGGATTGAATTTCACGTTCAACAAAGCACAGAAGAGAGAAATAAACGTGGCATTATCCAATACGTTCGGTTTCGGAGGGCATAATGCGAGTGTCATTGTGAAACGGTTTGTGCAATAAAAACAAGATATTTTAGCGTGTTTACTCATTTATACAGGAAAATAAGGCTCTTTAGAAACAAAAATAAAGGGCTTTATTTGTCTTTATATAAATTGCTTGGCTTTTACCCCAATGACGTGAGGCTGTATGAGCAAGCTTTTCTCCATAAATCCTCTTCGATTGAAGCCGGCGACGGGAAATGGCTGAACAATGAGCGGTTGGAGTTTCTGGGTGATGCCGTATTGGACGCCATAACGGCCGATATCCTCTACCGCCACTTTCAAAACAAAAGGGAGGGCTTCCTGACCAATACCCGTTCCAAGATTGTGCAGCGCGAGAACTTAGACAGGATCGCCGTAAAGCTCGGCCTACAGCATATGATCATTTATTCCGCCAAACTAAATTCGCACAACAACCATTTATACGGTAATGCCTTAGAGGCCTTGATCGGCGCGGTGTACCTTGACCAGGGATATAACGTATGTGCCCGTTTTGTTGAGGAGGTGATTATCAAAAAGCATACCAACATCGACAGTATCGCCCGTAAAGAGGTGAACTTCAAATCCGCATTGATCGAGTGGAGCCAGAAAAACAAATTGGAGATATCCTTTGATCTCATCGAGTCGTTTACGGATAAAGACGGCAATCCTGTATTTCAAACCGCCGTAGACTTGTCCGGTTACCAGATCGGCGTAGGGATCGGTTATACGAAAAAGGAATCGCAACAGCAGGCAGCGAAAATGGCCGTTAAAAAGCTCAGAACCGACAAAGATTTTCAACAGATTGTATCCGGTCTGAAAAAGAAACAGTCCGGCGAAGACCAGCCTGTCAGCCATCGTGAATTTGAAGAATTACCCGACGAAGCCGTCATCATCGAACAGGACGGACAGTAAGCAATAGCCTGTATTTTCCCCTTATTCAATATTCCGTGCCGCCGCCTAAGGCACGGTAGAGGTTGACTGCTGCTTGTATTTGTTCCAATTTGTCGGTGACTTGTCCCAGTTGTGCTTGTAGCAGGCCTTGTTCGGCGTTTAGGACTTCCGTATAGGTTGCTTCGTTGGCTTTCAGGAGTTCCTGTGTATAGTAGACGGCTGTCGTGAGCGATTCCACCTGCTGTGCGCGGGAGTCGTTCTTCTTCCGGGATGATTCAAAAGCATACAGGATATCCGATACCTCCTGTCCGGCTGTGAGGACGGTTTTTTGAAAATTCAGCAACGCCTCTTCCTGTTGCGCCTTCACGATCTTTACCTGTGCACGAAGCTGGTTTCCTGCAAACAACGGCTGGGTAAGGCCGCCGATAACCGTCGCCAGAAGGTTTTCCGGCTTGAAGAAACCGGACAGTGCGGCAGCCCCGTAGCCGATCATCGAACCTGAGCCTAATGTCAGGGAAGGGTAGAGGGCGGCCTGTGCGGCGTTCTTCATCTCAAAAGCAGAACGGAAAGCCAGTTCGGCCTGTATCACGTCAGGCCGTTTCGCCAGCATTTGTGCCGGAACGCCCTTTTCAAGGATTTCCGGAGCAGACTGTGAGCCGATGGTTTGCCGGAGGATAGGTCCCGGCTTGCGGCCAAGCATCATACTCAACGCATTTTCGAGCCTGCGGATCTGGTTTTCCAGTCCGGGAACACTGATCATCGTACTGTACAGAAGCCCTTCGCTCTGTTTTACGGCCGCCCCGTTCAACATACCGGCTTCCATCATATCCTGCATGGCGGAGGTACTTTCTTTCAGCAATTCGATGGTTTGCAGCGTAATCTTCAGTTGCTCGTCAAGCGCCATCAACGAATAATAGGAGGAGGCGATATTGGCGATCAAAGAGGTCTGTATCAGGTTACGATAGGCGTGGGAACTCAGGTATTGGGCATATCTTGCCCGATGCTGGCGGTTGATCTTTCCCCAGATATCTGCCTCCCACTGTACGGCAATACCCAGGCCGAACTGACCGCTGTTCACGCCGAAGAGGTCTTTTTTCCCGTCTGATGTCACGCTTCGCATCGTGTGTTGCGCCTGCCCGACCAGTGCGGCGGTCGGGAAGTAGGCCGATTTTGCGATCGAAAGATTTGCTTCCGCCTGCTGGATGCGTGTATAGGCGATACGCAGGTCGAAGTTCTGTTCCAACCCCTCTTCTATCAATGCCTGCAAGTAGGTATCGGTAAAATACGCCCTCCAGGGAATAGCCGCGATAGTCGTCGTATCATCCGGGTTTTCTCCGCGAAACAGATCCGCAGCATCCACATCGGGCGACTTGTACTTGTTGACTACCTGACAGGATGTGAATCCCATAAGAAGCGTTAGGCTTACAAGAATAACACCTTTTATATGTTTATTGTCCATAACGATCATTGATTTTTACTTTTTATTACTTCATCGTTGGTATTGATAAGCCCGGAACGGCTGAACTTATCCTGAATATTCTGGAAAATGATATACAGCGACGGGATAACAAGTACGCCCAACAACGTACCGATCAGCATACCGCCGATGGCGCTTATACCGATCGACTTGTTACCGATTGCACCCGCGCCCGAAGCCAACGCCAACGGCAAGAGGCCGAAGATGAAAGCGAATGAGGTCATCAGGATAGGACGAAGACGGGCTACGGCGCCATTTACGGCAGCCTCGATGATACTCATCCCCTGCTGCCGCCGCTGGATCGCATATTCTACAATAAGGATCGCATTCTTTGCCAACAGCCCGATCAACATAATGAGCGATATCTGCACATAGATATTGTTTACGATACCTGTCCCTGTCATCAAACCGGCGAAGATAAAGATAAAGACCCCCGACAGGCCGACGGGCAGTGAAAAAATAACCGCCAGCGGCAGGATATAACTTTCATACAGGGCGCATAGCAACAGGTAAACGAAGATCAGGCAGAGGGCAAAAATCAGGTAAGTCTGGCTACCGCTTTTCACCTCTTCGCGCGTCATGCCGGAGTAATCATACCCGTACCCGGCGGGAAGCGCCTTGTCCGCCTCTTCCCCTACCGCGTTCAACACATCCCCCGTGCTGTACCCCTTGAGAAAGTTCGGGATAATCGTCACACTCATGGACGAATACATATTGAAACGGTTCAACATCTGGGGGCCTGTCACATCCTCGATCGAGATAAACTCGGTGATCGGCGCCATATTACCCGACGCCGTCTGTATGTAGTACCCGTTGAGATCTTCCAGTTTCGAACGGTATTCGGGCGAAGCCTGTACCATGACGCGGTATTGCTTGCCGTAGATATTGAAGTTGGAAATATACATACTGCCGATGTAGGCTTGCAGGGTGGTCATGACCTGTGAAAGGGTCAATCCGGCATCTTTTATCTTGGGGATATTCGCTTCCAGTATTTTCTGGGGGAAGTTCGGGTTGAATGTCGTCATGGCCATCATCACCTCGTCGCGCCCGCGCATATTGTCGAGGAAGCGGTTCGTCACGTCATAGAACGCATTGACGTCGCCGCCGGTACGGTCCTGCATTTGCAGCTCGACCCCGTTACTGAGGCCAAATCCTTGCAGCGTAGGCGTTCCCATAAAAATAAACGTCGCATCCTTGATCGAACTTGTCTTCTCTTTCAGGATGGCGGCGACTTCATTGGTGGTGATATCGCGCTCTTTCCATGGATCCATCTTCAGCATCACCGTGGCATACGAACTGCCGAGACCGCTCATAAAGTTCACGCCGGTAATGTTTTGTACAAAATGCACATGCGGTATGTTGGATGCTATTTTGACCACTTGTTTGACTAACGAATCCGTCCGTTCCAGGGAAGCCCCCGGAGCCAGCGTAATCATACCCAATACACCGCCGCTATCCTCCTGCGGGACAAATCCGGAGGGGATAAAACGCATCAGGCCGAACAGAATAAGGGTCGCGACAACAATAATTGCGACCGTGATCCAGCGGTGCCCCTTTTTCCCCAGAAAGTGGAGGGACGACTGGTATTTCTCCGTCGTAGCCTTAAAGGCGGTATTGAACGTAAAGTAAAACCGTTGGAAAAAGCTCTTCTCCTTACCCGCTTCGTGTGATTTGAGGAACAGGGCGCAAAGAGCCGGACTTAATGTCAAGGCATTGACTGCCGAAATGATAATCGAAATCGCCAGTGTCAAACCAAACTGCTTGTAAAATATGCCGGACGTTCCCCCGATAAAACTGACCGGAATAAATACGGCCGACATCACCAGCGTAATGGATACGATAGCCGGCGCAATCTCTTTCATCGCCGCCAGCGTAGCCTCCTTAGGATCTTTCATCCCGGCATCGAGCCGTGCATGTACCGCTTCGACAACGACAATCGCGTCATCCACCACGATCCCGATCGCCAGCACTAAGGCGAACAGCGTCAGCAGGTTCACCGAAAAGCCGAACAGCTGCAGAAAGAAGAACGTACCCACGATCGCTACCGGAACGGCAATGGCCGGAATAAGGGTCGAACGGAAGTCCTGCAAAAAGATAAACACCACGAGAAACACCAGCAGGAAAGCCTCGAGCAATGTACTGACCACCTTGTTGACCGACGCGCTGAGAAACTCGTTGGCGTCCATCACATAGTCGATCTTCAACCCCGGAGGGAAAATCTCCTTCGCTTTCTCCAGCTCCGCCTTGATATTGTTGATCACCTCCTGCGCGTTGGAGCCGGCCGTTTGGTTGATCCCGATCGCTACGGATTCTTTTCCGTTTAGTTGGGACAATACCGAATAGTTCAGCGAGCCAAGCTCTACATCGGCGAGGTCTTTTACCCTCAGCAACTGCCCGTCGCGCGAACGGATGATCACGTTGCCAAACTCTTCCGCCGTCTTCAGGCGTCCGGTGTATTTCAGGGTATATTGAAACGACTGGTCGCTGTTTTGTCCCAGTTCGCCGGGCGCCGCTTCGATATTCTGTTCCGTCAGGGAGGCGATTACTTCCGACGGGCTGATTTTGTAGGAGGCCATCACATCGGGTTTCAGCCAGATACGCATCGAGTAGTCCTGCGCTCCGTATACATTGGCGTCGCCGACGCCTTTCACCCGCTTGATCTGCGGGAGGATATTGATGTTGGCATAGTTCTGGATGAATGTACGGTCGTAAGCCGGGTTGTCGGACGAAACGGAGATCATCATAATCGAGCTGCTCTGCTGCTTCCGTACCGTCACCCCGACACGGGTGACCTCCTGGGGGAGCAACGGCGTAGCGCGCGCCACCAGGTTCTGCACATTAACCGAAGCGATATCGGGATTAATCCCCTGCTCGAAATAGATGGTGATATTGGCCATCCCGCTGTTGGAAGCGGAAGAGGTCATATAGGTCATCCCTTCCACCCCATTGATCTGCTCTTCCAAGGGGATCACCACACTATTCATCACCACGTCGGCATTCGCTCCCGAATACGTGGTAGAGACCTGTACGGTCGGAGGCGCGATATTGGGATATTGCTCCACAGGGAGCATGAATAGGCCGATAATCCCCAGCACGACGATCAATATCGAGATGACGGTGGATAATACCGGTCTTTCTATAAATGTTTTCAGCATAGTCTTTCGTTGTTTAATTAACCTTAATCTTCTTTCCGTTCGTCAAGGTAGCCACACCGTCCGTGACGATCCTGTCTCCTTCGCTAAGGCCATGCGTGACGGCATAACTTTTCCCGTCAGGTGTCGCGAGGACGTGTATAATCGTTTGTACGACGGAATCGGCCTGTACTTTATATACCAATACTTTGTCCTGCTGCGAAAATGTCGCCTTTTGGGGGATCAGGAAAGCATCCTGTACGGTTCTGGGGATAGAAATAGTGCCGCTTGTCCCGCTTCTCAACAGCCCCTGTTCGTTCGGAAATTCGGCGCGGAAGTTGACCGAACCGGTGACGATATCGACCAGACCGGCAATCGTTTCCACCTTTCCTTTTTCGGGATAGACCGTTCCGTCGGCCAATGTCAGCACGACTTCCGGCATATGTTTGATCTTCTCGGCCTGGGTTTCTCCTTCCAGTGTGGCCAGAAATTCGATCAACGCTTTTTCGTTCATGGAGAAATAGGCATACACGCGGCTGATATTGGCGACCATGGTCAGCACATTCTGGCTGTTCACTAAGCTTCCCTGACGGAAAGGGATCGAACCGACCACGCCGTCGACCGGACTGGTGACATTCGTCCAGCCCAGCGTAGCCTGCGCATTCTTTAACGTCGCCTCAGCCTGTTTTTCAGAAGCGACAGCCGATACGTAGGCATTCCGGTAGGTTTCCAGCTGCACTTTGCTGACAATCCCTTTCTCTGCCAGCGGTTGTATCCTGTCAACATTGAGCTTTGCCGTGTTGACCTGCGCCTTTGCGCTGTTCAGGGCGGCTTTGGCCGTGTTCAGGGCCTGTTCGGAGTGGGGCGAATTAATCTTGAACAGGGATTGTCCTTTTTTCACCACCGACCCTTCGTCGATATAGATCGCGTCGATAAACCCGTCTACGCGCGGACGGATTTCAATATCTTCCTTTCCTTTGATCGTCGCCGGGTAAGTGGATTCCAGCAACACCGCCTGTTTGCTCACAACAACCGTAGGGTAATCTCCCCCTCCGGCATCACTGCCGGCTTCGGCGGCTTTCTTTCCGCATGAAATCAACGCAAGGAGCGCCGATACTCCCAAAACAATTTTC
>JAISQD010000027.1 GCA_031274415.1 Tannerellaceae bacterium
CTTTTGTGAACTCGCTACAAAAAATATTTTTCACCGTATTGGCCACCGCGCTTATCAAAGCCTGGGGTGCGACACACAGACCTTGCGATCGGGGGTGTCTCCACTCGCTTCGCTCGGTCGACATGACGTTCTTTTTTTTGTTCGTAATTGGCTAAGGCCGATCTTCGATTCGTAATTGATTAAAAAGGGACGCCGGAGACTGTTTACGGTCAGGGGGGGCGGGGGGGAGGGTGTACCTTTGTCGGAGTATTCATTTTAAAAGGAAAGTATCCACTATTCGTTATCCACTATTCGTTATACACTATTCACTATTCGTAATTCACTATTCACTATTCGTTATATTTGTGAGTAGGGGCGGGGGGACAGGAGGTGGCTTTTGTTGTCTGTGGCGGTGTGGGCGTATTCTGGGAGGGCTTTTATGCGGTTCCAGTCGGGGTGGTCGACGAACTTTTTCCAGGCTTCGTTGCGGGTGGGTTCGTCTTTATACCAGGTGAGGTAGATGAGCGAGGGCATGCGGGGGCCGGCCAGGAGGTCGCCATAGCAGACGGAGTTGATGCCCGTTTTGTCGAAGATGTCTATCTCGTCGACGTTGAACATCTTTACCTTTCTGCGGTTGGCCTCTTCGTTCGGGCTTTTGTAGTGGCGGAACTCGAAGAGGGTGCGGCTTTTGTCCGGTTTGCGCCAGTGCGGGATTTTGTCGAACGCTTCTGCGAGGTAGGTGTCGAAGAGGGAGTAGGCCGGCGTTTCAGCCGTTTCGTCGTAAAACGGGCGTGCGGCCTGCATAAAGGCGTCGTCGTTCCAGAGCTCCCTTTTTACGTTCTGAAAGGTCGCCAGGTCGGGGTAGATAAAGAGGTAATAGCGCTTGACGGCCTCTTCTTTTTTGTAGGGGGCGAATGCGCCCACCTGTACGCCTTTCCGGTTGTAGGCCGGGATCAGGATCTCTTTGTAAAAGTCGTCCAGCGTATGGTTTTCACTTTCCAGCGTGTAGATACGCCATTCGTAGATCTCTTTCGCTTTTGCCGCCGGCGCATGGGGGGAGGCGGAAGCCGCCGCCTTGTTCAGTAGGGGAACGGATGCCAGTATACCGGCTGTTTGCATGAATTTTCGTCTTTGCATGGTTAGGTAATTTTAGTGTGTCAGGCTTCAAAGATAGGTATATCGTCGCAAATTTTTTTATTCATGGGTAAAATAAAATAGAAGTTATCGTACTTTTGTATCCTCTTTTCAAGTGAAAAGGTTGTACAGGATCAGAAAATAGATGGCAAAAGACAAGAATGCATTGGAAAACGGGCGTATCAGCGTATGGGGTGCGCGCGTACATAACCTGAAAAATATCGATGTCGATATGCCGCGCAACAGGCTGACGGTGATCACCGGTATGAGTGGGAGCGGGAAGTCTTCCCTGGCGTTCGATACGATATTTGCGGAGGGGCAGCGCCGGTATGTGGAGACCTTTTCGGCCTATGCCCGTAACTTCCTCGGCAATATGGAGCGTCCTGATGTGGACAGGATTACGGGGCTGAGTCCGGTTATTTCCATCGAGCAGAAAACGACCAACCGCAACCCGCGTTCGACCGTCGGGACGACGACCGAAATCTATGACTTCTTCCGCCTGTTATACGCCCGCGCCGGCGATGCCTATTCCTACCTGAATGGGGAAAAGATGGTGAAATATTCGGAAGAGCAGATCCTGAAACTCATCATCGAAAAGTATGAGGGGAAGAAGACCTATCTGCTGGCCCCTCTGGTCAGGAACCGTAAGGGGCATTATAAGGAGCTGTTTGAGCACATACGGAAAAAGGGCTACCTGCATGTCCGCGTGGATGGCGAGTTGCGCGAGATCTTCCACGGGATGAAGCTCGACAGGTATAAGATGCACAGCATTGAGGTCGTGATAGACCGGTTGGTCGTTACCCCTGCCGATGAGCGTCGGTTGAAAGAGAGCCTGAAAGTAGCCATGAAGCAGGGGGACGGCCTGATCGTCGCCTTGGATGTGGAGACCAACGAAGCGCGCCATTTCAGCCGCCGGCTGATGGATCCGCTGACGGGGCTTTCGTATAGCGAACCGGCGCCCCACAACTTCTCGTTCAACTCTCCGCATGGCGCCTGCCCGAAGTGTAAGGGGCTGGGGCAGGTCAATTTGCTGGATATCGACAAGATTGTCCCCGACCCCTCGCTGAGCATCTACAATGGCGGTATCGTCGCTTTGGGAAAATATAAAAATTCGCTGATTTTCTGGCAGATCGAAGCGATATGTGAGAAATACGGCGTGACGATTAAGACGCCTATCCGGGGGATACCGGAAGAGGCGGTCGACGAAATCATGAACGGCACGGACGAACGGCTGCAGATCAAGAATATATCGCTGGGCAATTCCAACTATTTTATCTCCTACGAGGGCGTCGCCAAGTATATTATGATGCAGCAGGAAAGCGACGCTTCGGCTTCGGCGCAGAAATGGGCGGGGCAGTTTATCCGGATGGCGGCCTGTCCGGAATGTCATGGCCAGCGGCTGAACGGGGAAGCCCTGCATTACAAGATTGCCGGGTTGAATATTGCCGAAGTATCGGCGATGGATACCTCCGAACTGTATGAATGGCTGGAGGGTATCGAAGAGAAACTGACGGACAGGCAACGGCAAATCGCCGCGGAAATCGTGAAAGAGATACGCCTGCGCCTGAAGTTCCTGCTGGATGTCGGGTTGGAGTACCTTTCGCTCGACCGTGCATCCGCGACGCTTTCGGGAGGCGAGAGCCAGCGTATACGCCTGGCTACGCAGATAGGAAGCCAGTTGGTCAATGTCCTTTATATATTGGACGAGCCCAGTATCGGGCTGCACCAACGGGATAATATACGGCTGATCAATTCGTTGAAACAGTTGCGCGACACGGGGAACTCCGTCATCGTGGTCGAGCACGACAGGGAGATGATGCTGAATGCCGACTATGTGGTCGATATGGGGCCGAAAGCCGGACGCCTGGGCGGTGAGATCGTCTTTTCAGGGACGCCTGCCGACATGTTGCGGGCGGATACGCTGACGTCGGCCTACCTGAACGGAAAGATGGAAATCGCCATACCCCCCGTAAGGCGCACGGGCAACGGCAAATGCATACGGATTAAGGGAGCGTCGGGCAACAACCTGCAACAGGTCGACGTCTCTTTCCCGCTGGGGCTTTTCATTTGTGTCACCGGCGTGTCGGGCAGCGGTAAATCCACGTTGATAAACCGTACCCTCCAGCCCGTTCTGAGCCAACACTTTTACCGTTCGCTGGAAGACCCGCTTTCCTATAAATCCATTGAGGGGATCGACCATGTAGACAAGATCGTTACGGTCGACCAGTCGCCCATCGGTCGTTCGCCGCGAAGCAATCCGGCGACCTATACGGGGGTCTTCTCCGACATACGCAGCCTCTTCGTCGAGCTGCCGGAATCCCGTATACGGGGCTATAAGCCGGGGCGCTTCTCGTTCAATGTGACGGACGGCCGCTGTGAGACCTGCAAGGGAAACGGGTATAAAACGATAGAGATGAACTTCCTGCCCGATGTGCTGGTACCTTGCGAAACCTGTCACGGGAAGCGGTATAACCGGGAAACGTTGGAGGTACGTTTCCGCGGCAAGTCGATTGCCGATGTGTTGGATATGACCATCAATATGGCCGTCGAATTTTTCGAGAACATCCCCTCTATCCTCTCAAAGATCAAGGTATTGCAGGATGTCGGGCTGGGGTATATCAAGCTCGGCCAACCCTCCACCACCCTGTCGGGAGGTGAAAGCCAACGCATCAAACTGGCTGCCGAACTCTCCAAACGCGATACCGGCAATACGCTTTATGTGCTGGACGAACCGACTACCGGACTCCACTTTGAAGACATACGCGTACTGCTCGGCGTGTTGAATAAGTTGGTGGACAAGGGGAATACCGTTATTGTGATCGAGCATAATATGGATGTGATCAAATGTGCCGACTACCTGATCGATATGGGGCCTGAGGGAGGCAAAAAGGGCGGAAAGGTGCTTTTTACCGGTACGCCCGAACAGATGGTCAGGTCGAGAACGAAGAGCTATACGGCTCCTTTCCTGAAAAACGAATTAAAAAAATAGCTGATGAAGAATCCGATTGTCATGATCAAACAGTGTGTGGAAAAGGAAGAGCCCTACTTTGTCTTGCGGGGGCAGGATATTTGTGCGCTTCCGGCCATAGAAGCGTACTATGAAGCGATAAGGAACGAGGTAAAGGATCCCTATTTCATTGAGGAGATAGAGGAGATCATGAAAGATTTCCGGGCGTTCCGTGAAGAGCAGCAAACGCATATCCCCGACTAAACCATGGCAGGCGACAGCTTCATGACCATCCGCCAAACGGCCTCCGGCTATTATGCCGAGAAACGAAGCCGGTTCCTCTCCTACGCCATCCCCGTACAGACGGCGGAAGAGGTCAGGGGCGAGCTGGAAAAATACCGCAAACGGTATTACGACGCCCGCCACGTCTGTTGGGCTTATATGCTGGGAAGCGAGAGGACGGCCTTTCGCGCCAACGACGATGGCGAACCGTCGTCGACGGCGGGTAAACCTATCCTGGGGCAGATCAATTCGAATGGGCTGACCGATATCCTGGTGTTGGTCGTCCGCTACTTTGGCGGGATTGAGCTTGGTACGAGCGGCCTGATCACCGCCTACCGCACGGCGGCGGCGGAGGCCATCGCGTCTGCCGAAATCGTCGAACGCACGGTGGATGAAGAGATTGGCCTGACGTTTGAGTATCCTTACCTGAACAGCATTATGCGTATCATAAAGGAAGACAGTCCGGTGGTCGTTTCACAGCGTTTCGACATGGATTGCCGGATGACGCTCCGCATACGGAAAGGGGAGGCCGGGCGGCTGAAAGAGAGGCTGCAAAAGGTAGAAACCGTCCGCCTGGTTCCTCTCTAACATTTTTCTTATATCGAACTTACGTTAACATAGAAATTTAATGAGAAATTTAAGCGGGTGGGAATGTTAATCCGGAGAAAAGCCTAACTTTGTGGCGCAAAAAAACAGAGAACAACGATTAAATACAAATAACAGAGATGGATACGAAAATACAGGAACTCACTGATAAGATTTACCGCGAGGGCGTGGAAAAGGGGAATGAAGAGGCCGCCCGGATCATCGCGGAGGCCAATGCCCAAAAGCAGGCGTTGATCGGCGAAGCGGAGGCGGAAGCCAAACGGATCATTACCGCCGCAGAAAAGCAGTCGGCTGATATAAAGAAGAATACCGAGGCCGAGCTGAAGCTGCACGCCGCCCAGGTGGTCGAAGCATTGAAGAGCGAAGTGGCTAACCTGATTGCCGGGGAGGTCGCCTCTTCCAACGTGAAAGCCGCCATTCCCGACCGCTCCGTTATGCAGCTCATCATCCTGGAAGTGGCGAAGGAGTGGGTGAAGAAAGAGCCGGTTACCATCCAGGTGCCTGATCCCGGTAAGGCCATCAACTATTTTATGGAAAATGCAAAAGATCTGTTGGATAAGGGTGTGAAGATTGAAGAGGTAAACGGGAAAAAGGCCGCTTTTGCGATTATGCCCTCCGACGGTTCGTACAAGGTGACTTTCGGGGAGGAGGAGTTTATCTCTTTCTTTAAAGAATTTCTACGTCCCTACTTAATCGAAATGTTGTTCTGACATGGGTAAGTATTACTACTTGATAGCGGGACTTCCCAATATCTCGTTAGACGATAGCAAATTGCCTTTCACCCTCTCTGAGTTCAGGCAGGAGTTGAACGGTATGTTGACGGAGGCGGACAGAAAGCTTGTCGACCTGTTTTTCCTGAAGTTTGACAACAGGAACCTCCTCGAACGGCTCCGCGTTCCCGATGCCGGCCCCGATGCGAGGGGCAGTATTACGTATGATGAATTTAACGACCTGTTCAATGCCTTGAAAGAGCAGGAAAAGCCGCCCGTAAACAAACATATCCCCGCCTATTTCAACACATTCCTTTCTGCCCGCCTGACGTCGGAAGAGCATGACGGGAAAGAGGGCATCCCCTGGGAAGACCGCCTGTCGGCGCTCTATTATGCCTACGCGATGGGATGTGGAAACGGCTTTATCGCCGCCTGGTTTGAATTGAACCTGGATATCAACAACCTCTTTACGGCGATCACCTGCCGTAAGTACGGCCTGGAGAGGGCGGATTATATCGTCGGTGACAACGAGACGGCCCGGGCGTTGCGCACCTCCAACGCCCGCGACTTCGGGCTGGGCGACCTGATGCCCTATCAGGCTGCGGTGCAACGTATTTCGGAGGAGTCCGATTTGCTGGTGCGTGAACGGAAAACGGATCAGCTGAAATGGGAATGGCTCGAAGAGCATACCTTTTTTAAGACGTTCGATATCGAAAATGTCTTTACGTATGTACTGAGGCTGGAAATGATCGAACGTTGGGCATCCCTCGACAAGAGGGGCGGCGAGCGGATTTTCCGTGAATTGGTTGGCGCTATGAAGAGGGGTAGCGGTAGTGTGCTGGAAGAATTTAAAAGAAACAATAATAAATAGTTATGGCTACGAAAGGAATCGTAAAAGGAATTGTCTCCAACTTGGTCACTGTTGAAGTGGACGGGCCTGTTTCCCAGAATGAGATTTGTTATATTTCCGTCGGAGGGGTAAGGCTGATGTCGGAAGTAATCAAGGTAATCGGGCAGAACGCCTACCTGCAGGTGTTTGAAAGTACGCGCGGTATGCGGGTGGGCGATGAGGCCGAGTTTATGGGGCACATGCTGGAAGTGACATTGGGGCCGGGTATGCTCTCCCGTAACTACGACGGCCTGCAGAACGACCTGGATAAGATGGAGGGCGTATTCCTCAAACGCGGCGAGTATACGTTTGCATTGGATCATGAACGAAAGTGGCCGTTTAAGCCGTTGGCCAAAGCCGGCGACAAAGTGGGCGCCGGGGACTGGCTGGGAGAGGTGGATGAGAATTTCCAACCGCATAAAATCATGGCGCCCTTTACCTTTGAGGGCGTTTACACCATAAAAAGCATCGCCCCGGAGGGTGAGTATACCATTCACGACCGGATAGCGACCCTCGTCGCCGCGAACGGTGAAGAGCGGGAGGTGGCGATGACGCAGAAATGGCCTGTCAAGAAAGCGATTACCTGCTACAGGGAGAAGCCCCGCCCCTACAAATTGCTGGAAACGGGCGTGCGTACGATCGATACGGTCAATCCGATCGTGGAGGGCGGCACCGGCTTTATCCCCGGCCCGTTCGGTACGGGGAAGACCGTTTTGCAACATGCCATCTCGAAGCAGGCGGAGGCCGATATCGTGATCATTGCCGCCTGTGGCGAACGCGCCAATGAGGTGGTGGAGATCTTTGCCGAATTTCCCCACCTGGTCGATCCGCATACCGGACGCAAACTGATGGAGCGGACGATCATTATCGCCAATACCTCGAATATGCCCGTCGCCGCCCGTGAAGCCTCCGTATATACGGCGATGACCATTGCGGAATACTACCGCAGCATGGGATTGAAAGTGCTTCTGATGGCGGACTCGACCTCCCGTTGGGCGCAGGCCTTGCGTGAGATGTCGAACCGTTTGGAAGAGCTTCCGGGGCCGGACGCTTTCCCGATGGATCTTTCGGCCATTATTGCCAACTTCTACGCCCGGGCAGGGTATGTGGAGCTGAAGAACGGCGCGACGGGGTCGGTGACGTTTATCGGTACGGTATCTCCTGCCGGAGGTAACCTGAAAGAGCCGGTGACGGAGAACACGAAAAAGGTAGCCCGCTGTTTCTATGCGCTGGAGCAGGAGCGTGCCGACAAGAAACGCTACCCGGCCGTCAACCCGATTGACAGCTATTCCAAGTACCTGGAATACCCCGAGTTTCAGGACTACGTAGCCCAACATATCTCCCCCACATGGATTGAAAAGGTCAACGAAATAAAGACCCGTATGCTGCGCGGCAAGGAGATATCCGAACAGATCAATATCCTTGGCGACGACGGCGTACCGGTAGACTACCATGTCACGTTCTGGAAATCGGAACTGATCGACTTCGTCATCCTGCAACAGGACGCTTTCGACGCCGTCGATGCGGTGACCTCCCTGGAGCGTCAGGAGTTTATGCTGGATAAGGTGATCGGTATTTGCCATACGGAGTTTACGTTCGATACATTTACCGAGGTGATGGACTATTTCAAACAGATGATCAACATCTTCAAACAGATGAACTATTCCGAATATAAGAGCGAACAGTTTAATACATTCGACGTTCAGGCGGAAAACCTGCTGACGGAGCGAAGAGAAAATAAATAAGGTATGGCGACAAGAGCATTTCAAAAGATATATACAAAGATCACCCAGATTACGAAGGCGACCTGCTCGCTCAAAGCGTCGGGAATCGGGTATGACGAGCTGGCTTCGGTGAACGGCAAGCTGGCTCAGGTGGTAAAAATTATCGGCGACGAGGTCACTTTGCAGGTATTTTCCGGTACGGAGGGTATCCCGACGGATGCAGAGGTGGTTTTTATGGGGAAAGCGCCGACGGTAAAGGTGGGGGAACAGCTGGCCGGGCGTTTCTTCAATGCCTACGGCGACCCGATCGACGGAGGCCCTGTCCCCGAAGGGAAAGAGGTGGAGATCGGCGGGCCGTCGGTCAATCCCGTCCGCCGCGAACAGCCCTCCGAGCTGATCGCTACCGGTATTGCCGGTATCGACCTGAACAATACGCTGGTGACGGGGCAGAAGATCCCATTCTTCGCCGACCCCGACCAGCCCTACAACCAGGTCATGGCCATGGTCGCCCTGCGCGCCCAGTCGGACAAGATTATCCTTGGCGGCATGGGGATGACCAACGACGATTACCTCTTCTTCAAAAATACGTTCAGCAATGCCGGCGCCCTGGACCGTATCGTCAGCTTTATCAATACGACGGAGAACCCTTCTGTCGAACGCCTGCTGATCCCCGATATGGCCTTAACGGCGGCGGAGTATTTTGCGGTGGAGAAGAACGAAAAGGTATTGGTTTTGCTGACCGACATGACCAACTATGCCGATGCGCTGGCTATCGTCTCCAACCGTATGGATCAGATACCATCCAAGGATTCCATGCCGGGGTCTATCTATTCCGACCTGGCTAAGATATACGAAAAGGCCGTGCAGTTCCCCGACGGCGGTTCGATCACGATTATTGCGGTAACGACGCTCTCGGGAGGCGACATCACACATGCCGTCCCCGACAATACGGGATATATCACCGAGGGTCAGCTGTACCTGCGCCGCGACAGCGACGTGGGGAAAGTCATCGTCGATCCCTTCCGCAGCCTGTCCCGCCTGAAACAGTTGGTGACGGGAAAGAAGACGCGCGAAGACCATCCGCAGGTGATGAACGCCGCCGTACGCCTCTATGCCGATGCGGCGAACGCAAAAACCAAATTGGAAAACGGTTTCGACCTGACCGATTACGACAACCGTACCCTGTCGTTTGCCCGCGAATATTCGGAGAAACTGCTGGCTATCGACGTGAACCTGGATACGACCGAAATGCTGGATGCCGCCTGGGAACTGCTCAGCCGGTACTTTACCCGGGCGGAGGTCAATATCAAACAGGAATTGGTAGACAAATACTGGACGAAACGGGAAGCGTAATATGGCCATCAAGTTTCAATATAACAAAACATCCCTTCAGCAATTGGAGAAGCAACTGAAGATGCGCGAGCGTTCCCTGCCTACGATTAAGAGCAAGGAAAGCGCATTGCGGCTGGAGGTGAAGCGCACCAAAGATGAGGTGAACAGGTTGGAACTTCAGCTCGAGAACGGGATGCGGCGCTATGAGAATATGGTAGCGCTGTGGAATGAATTTAACCCCGGCCTGGTCAGGGTAAAGGATGTCTCCCTTTCTACAAGGAAAATCGCAGGCGTGGTGATTCCCGTCCTGGAGGAAATCTTCTTTGAGACGGAGCGTTACAGCCTGTTTAATAGCCCTGCATGGACGACGGACGGCGTCGAGCTGCTGAAAGGGCTGGCGTGCGACGGGATAGAGGTGGAGTTTTCGGAGATGAAGCTGGAGCTGCTGGAGCATGCGCGGAAAAAGACGACGCAGAAAGTGAACCTTTTCGAGAAGGTGCAGATTCCGGGGTATAAGGATGCGATCCGTAAAGTGAAACGCTTTATGGAGGATGAAGAGAGCCTCTCCAAATCGTCGCAGAAGATCATGAGGGCTAATCAGGAGAAACGGAAAATAAAAGAGGAGGCGGAATCATGATCGTAAAGATGCAGAAGTATGCCTTTATGGTGTACCACAAGGAGTACGACGCGTTCCTTTCAACGCTGCGCGAACTGGGGGTGGTGCATGTCAAGGAGACGAAGCCGGCGGCGACCGATGCCGGGTTGCAGGAGATCGCCGCCGACCGCAAGCGTATCCGCTCGGCGATGCATAGCCTGAATAGGATAAACGAGGGGAGCGGGCAATCCCCCCAGCCGCTCCCTCCGGAGCGCAGGATCGACCGCGAAGAGGGTATGCGGCTGGTCAAGTCCGTCGAGGAGCTGCAGGAAAAGCAGCTTCAGTTGCAGGCCGAACACCAGTCGCTGTCAAAAGAGATCGCCTATATGGAGATATGGGGCGACTTTAGCTACGAACGCCTCAACCGCCTGAAACAAGCCGGCTATACGGTGACTTTCTTTGCGTGTAGCTCATCGAAGTACGACCCCCGCTGGGAGGAGGAGTATCATGCGATACCGATCAATCATTTCCAGTCGGCCACCTACTTTATCACCATCACCAAAGAGGGAACGGTGATCGACATCGACGCCGACCGTCCCCGGATGCCCGACAGGGGATTAAGCCGGTTGCTTACGCAGCGTGACTGCTTGCTGGAGAATATAGCTCAGCTGGACAGGCAGCTGCAACAGCTCGCCGCCGCGGATTACAATACCCTGGCGGAGGTGGACAGGCAGCTGCAAAATGACTTTAACCTGGCGAACGTCATTGTGCAGACCGACCGCCAGGCGGACGACAAACTGATGTTCCTCGAGGGATGGACGACGGAAGAGCATACCGCCGCGCTGGAAGAGGCGTTGGACAGGCAGGGCTACTTCTTTTGCCGTCAGGCGATAGAAGAGGGCGACCAGGTACCGGTAAAACTAAAAAACGGACGCTTCTCCCGCCTCTACGAACCCCTCACCCGCATGTACTCGCTTCCCCATTATACGGAATTAGACCCGACGCCGCTGCTCGCCCCGTTTTTCATGCTGTTCTTCGGGCTTTGCTTCGGCGACGGCGGATACGGGCTGCTTATGCTGCTGGCCTGTACGTTGCTGAAAAGGAAAGTGAACGCCGATTACCGGCCTTACCTCTCCCTCTTCCAGTGGCTGGGGGGGATGACGCTTACGGTGGGGGCGCTGACCGGTTCGTTCTTCGGGATATCCCTCATAGATGTTGAGGCGTTTAAGTCGGTCAAGGATTATTTCCTCGACAGCAACAACCTGATGACGCTTGCTATCGTTATCGGCCTTATCCATATTATCTTCGGAAAGGCTGTGGCCGCCTACAAAACAAAGAGGCAGAAAGGGCTGAAGCATAGCCTTGCCCCTTTCGGCTGGGTATTTACCATCACGGCGCTGATCGTTGTATACGGCCTGCCGGTAATGGATGTCCACCTGCCTCAACCCGTTGTGTATACCTGCTACGGAGTGGCTGTAGCCGGACTGCTGCCGGCGCTGTTTTATAATGCGCCGGGGAAGAGTATTTTCCTTAATTTCGGTTCCGGTTTGTGGTATACATATAATATGGCGTCGGGGTTGCTGGGTGATACGCTGTCGTATATCCGCCTGTTTGCCATCGGATTGACGGGGTCTATTCTCGGGGGGGTGTTTAATTCGCTGGCGATGGAAATGACCAGCGGGCTGAGTATCGTTCCCCGCCTGGTGGCCATGCTGCTGATCCTGCTGGTCGGGCACAGCATCAACTTCGCCCTGTGTACGATCAGTTCGCTGGTACATCCGTTGCGCCTGATTTTTGTGGAGTATTTTAAAAATTCGGAATATGAAGGGGGAGGGAAAGAGTACCTGCCTTTCAGGAAAATATAAAGAAGAGAAAAATAGAGAAGTAGAAATAATTTAAATGAATGTAGTATGGAAATTTTATTAGCTTACATTGGTATTGCCTTTATGGGCGGTTTATCCTTTATTGGTAGTACGTATGGCACCACGATCAGCGGAAATGCGGTCGTCGGGGCAATGAAGAAAAATCCGGATCCGTTTGGATTGTATATTACGCTGAGCGCGTTACCCTCTTCGCAGGGATTGTATGGGTTTATCGGCTGTTATATGATGCAGAAGTTTCTGGTAGAGGGCATCCCCATGATCTCGGCATGCGCTATTCTGGGCGTCGGTATCTTGATGGGATTCTCCTGTCTTTACTCTTCGATCCGCCAGGCGCAGGTGTGCGCGAACGGTATTGCGGCGATGGCGGGGGGCAGCAACGTCTTTATGCCTACCCTGGTTATGGCCGTCTTCCCCGAGCTGTATGCCATCATGGCGTTGCTGGTCGTTATCCTGACCAGCTTTACGCTACCCGTTTAAATTCATTACGAATGACGAATGACAAATGACGAATGATCAATTATTGATTACGTCATTCGTCATTCGTCATTCGTCATTGGTTAAAAAACCTTTGGTTTGGAGAGAAAACGGAGGCATGTGAGTTGTCGCATGTCTTTTTTGTATATCTTTGAGTAGGTTATTTTACGTTTTTTATTTTATACTATGGTTATGGACTCAAAGATAATATTGATTATTAATTGTGTATGCGTATCCCTCCTGCATGCACTGAATCTACAAGCACAAATCACTATAGGTCTTGAAAGAGCGCCTCACGCAGGAGCGGTACTGGAATTGGTATCCAACAATACGCGGGGGCTGCTGATGCCTGCGGTGTCTCTTACCTCGTCGACCGACTGGGCGTTGGGCGGCAGTCCGGTCGAAGGAATGATGGTCTATAACAAAAGCAGTTCCCTCGCGGGCGGACTGAAAGGGAAAGGCCTTTATGTCTGGATAGACGGCGGATGGCATACCCCGTCTTATGCCGCGCCGCCCAATGTCGGGGCGATTTCGGTCGCCGGTACGCTCTCCAGGAACAGGGTCTTTCAAGCTTCGGTAGCCGCAGCAGAGGGCGTTTCGTATATCTGGGAAACATCGGGGACAGCCAGTGCGGTCGGTTCCTCCACGACTCACGTGATCAGCCTGGCCGCCATAAGGGCCGGCTCCCTTACCATCAAGGTAACAGCGGTCAATGCCTATGGAACTGAAGTGAAGCAGACGACCGTCACCATAACAAATTAATCTTCCGCATATGATCAAGCAACTACTATGTATACTGACACTTATGGCATCGGGAGCAGTAAGCATCCGTGCGCAAGTGATTCTCGGCGCTACGGGAAACGACACCTTTCACGACGGCGCGATCATGGAACTGAAATCCGACGGCAAAAGCGGCGGCCTGTTGATGCCCAAGGTCGCGCTCGTCTCGGCTACGGATTGGGCGCCGGTGGACGGTACGCCAATCAACGGCATGACAATATACAACATCAATAGCGCCCCCCAGAACGGATTGACAGGGAAAGGCCTGTATATATGGACAGACGGGCGGTGGCATCCCCATACCGTTTTATACGCGCCCTGTTCGTCGGCCCCTCCTGCCCCTATCCTGAAAACAAACGGTTTGGCCGGCGACCAGGTCAAGATGTTTGAGCCGTTTGTGGTGTATGTAGACAATCCCGCGCCCGGGGCGACGTATGAATGGACGTTACCGGCGGGGCTGATCGGCCATTCCGGTTCGAATGTCATCTCGATTGCAGGCAGTAATGCCGGCACGTATACTGTCCGGGTACGGGCAAAGAACGAATGCGGCGTCAGCAGGGAAAGCTCCTGTCCCGTCACTGTCTTTGCCCTCCCATCCCTGCGGGACGAATCGGGGAATGTCTTTATACAGGGCGTTAGCTGCTTTGATATCGCCCAGATTTACCGCGGCACGGCCTGCGGCATGTTGTCGTCCCGCAAACCTGCCTTCCCCGATGCAAACAGCCGGAGGCGACTGTATACCCTGTCTGTGCAGAATCGTTCAGGCCTCTCTAACCTGAGGGTTGGCTGGATGGATGATGCCGACAACATCATTCAATCGGTTTCGGTTTCGGGCAATACCGCCGGCTCGTTGACCGCCGGCGCCTATACGCTTACGGTAGTTTTTGCCGACGACATCAACAGCATCGTCAGGAACAAAACGAACTATACATCGACCGCCAAGCTGTATGCGATTTTTCGCGCCGGTTCGGTGGATAAGTACATCACGCTGCCCATCACCGTGCAGGATTGCTCCTGTTGCCCGATGAATGTGGCCAAAATTGTGGTGGACGCGGCATATGGGGGCGCCGATGTCATGACGGTCGGCAGTACGGTTGGCGCTACCTTGGGTCATTTCCGGCAGATACCCCGTGCGGCGCTCTGCGTCTGGAATGTCAATCAAGGGAATGCCGTCAGCGCGTCTACCGGTAACAGCTGGATGGAAGCAACGATGAAATGTACCCGGGCATTGGCGGCCAGCGGTTACGGCGAAGGCTGGCGTTTGCCGAATATTGCGGAGATGTATTACAAGCTGCACCCCCTCTTTCTCGGCGATGGCGGCAAAAACAGCAGCATATATAAAAACACCTCGCGCTACCTCTCCAATACCGCCAACCAGAACAACAGGGAGTATACATTTTATACCACCATGTCGGACGCCAATACAGTCAAAATCAACAGTTCGCCGGTATACAGGAATACGATGACTCCCGCCAACTACAGGTGCGTAAAGACCGTCAGCTACTGACCCGCCCGGAGGGGTTAAAGATCTTCCTCTGCTGCGGCGTACTGGGCATTGCTGCGGGTGCCGAGACGGGTGATCTTACCCTCTTTCTGCAACGCCTTGAGGTCTTTGAGCGCCATGTATTTGGTGCAGCCGTTCAGCCAGCAGCAGCCGGCGCTTGAGATGGTGAAATGGGTCTCGAGATAGGCGAGGATGTTGCTTTTCCGCTTTTCTTCGGGATAACCTTTCAGGCGGCTGCCTTCGTCGGCGCGCTCGAACTTCATGTCTTGCAACTTCTTTCTCAACCCTTTGGAACAACGGAATACCACCTTGCCGAACTGTACTTTGGAGGGCGTAACGGCCTTCTCCGTCGTCGCCGGAACGCTTTTCAGTGAAACGTTGAACGTACCCAGCCCTTCCAACTCAACGATCTCGCCATTTTCCAGATGCAAGATCAACAGATGTTGGAAACTGGCCAGCAACCCTTTTATATCGGCCGCCGAAAAAGAGGAAAACTCCGAAATTTCTTTCGATATACGGTCTATCCGTACGACATTCTGATTGACCAAACGCGCATGAATCCGGTCGTTTTTCTTCTCTCCCGCCTTCTCCGGGCTTGGATTCCTGAATAAATTGTAATGTGCAGTCATAACTTTTTATCGTATTATAGAGATATGTTTAAAGACATCTAATATTTTTCTTGCCGACATCTCTGTCCGTTTATTATTCGACAGTTGTCGAACAGCTGTTTGACAAGGGTCGAACAGCTGTCCGACAGCTGTCAAACAGCTGTTCGACAACTGTCGAATAAGACAAAGATAAGGACTTTTTTTGGACTTTCTCCCATACTCTCCCAAAAAACACAGCGACAGCGTATTAAAGTCTTCACTACGCCTTGTTTTATCCCATTCAAACAAAAAACTTTCCTGTTTCTATATAGAAATTCCGTAAAAAATATACCTTTGTAAAGTGATTTTTATAATTCATTCCACAGAATGTTTTAAAGATGAATAAATACTTGTGTGGCAATAGATAAAATATTATCATTCATCGAAAAAGAGACGAACGGTAAATGCTATACCTCGTTTAAGTTCTGTCACGACGGAGTGGCAGTACCTTCTATTGCATACGAAGATAAAGTAGGCGACAAGATAAATTTGAAGGAATATGGCGAAACCGACCACTCCACAAATGTAAGAGATTTATCAAAACGAGCCAAACAAATAGAAAAAGACATTCCTTTGTTTGCTTTTTTTCTTGACGGCTCTCGCAGAACATATAAGATTGATGATATTGAATACCAAAAAAAAGTATTTCCCATCATCGCCGGACAAATTGGCGTTGCTTGCTGCCAGCGCATCAGCCCATCTAAATTTTGCAAAATAGCCCTTGAACACAACTTGGCATTGTCTTTGCCGGATTATGCTCATGCAGATGGGTATAAACCTGAATTGTTTTTTAATTCACTTGCAGACCAAATCAATCAAACTTCTGCTTTGACAAAATACCATTTGAAAATCTCAAAGATATTACCATACGATTCCAAACGATTACAAGAGGGCGAAACGTTTGAGAATAAAGGTATAGCAAAGATTCAGGACGAGATGGTTGAGTGTGAGAAAAAAATCGTTGCACAACTCACAGCAAAAAATTTGTTGAGTTTCAGCTCCTATTTGATAAAAGACGGCTCATTGCAATACAAGCCGATGAAGACCGGTGATTTTAAAGAAATTTCAAAAATCAGAAACAACTATCGCTGGGTTATAGGCATTTCAAAACAATTTAACCCCGAATTATTAAAGGATAAAAACGACAAGAGCAACGCTCACGCCATTGCCAATTTGAAATTGTATCATCGTACCCCCGCAGTAATGTATGAACCCGGAGAACAGTTTGGCAATGTGAAGTTTGCTGTATGGTATGTTCGGATTCGTGACGCCAAATATACGGAAACACCGTTTTCCGGCATATTGAAAGTGGAAAAAATGTTGATGACCGGCTCTGAAAGCGAACACGGCTTGGAAACCGATGAAATAGATACGATTACCGCCAATATTATCAATGAGCGTAATCCGGTGTGTTATGGCAATGACAATCGTTGGGCAAATCATTTGTATCCGGTTTATCTTACGGAAAAATACATTAAGAGTCAGTATATAAGTGATTTGCATTTTCTAAATTTATTTTAAGATATGGAATTAATAGGAAAAGTAGTAGCAACAGAAAAAAATCCAACAACGATTGACGACTTTTATTTTTGGACAGATAAAAGATGTCAGTTAAAGCCTTTCGATGTAGTTGTTGTCAAACATATTGAAGAAACAGAAACTTATGGCGTTGTGGAGGAAATCTCACATATAACAGACGCACCAAGCTATTTGGCCGGATTTATTTCAAGTGACTTTGGTAATGTAGAACATGAGTCTCTTACGGAACGCATAGGAATGAACTATGTAAAATGCCGCGTTGTCGGAAATACAAAAAACATTTACACACCTGTACTTGACGGCTCGCCTGTTTTGTTGGCAGATGAAGCCCAAATTAAAGAAGCATTGGGTTTGTCAGATATAAAAAATCCATTACCTGCCGGATTTATTGAAATGTATGAAGGGGATAACAAGAAAACAATACCGGTACATTTCAATTCGCATTTTCTGATTGGTCCCGAAGGAGCGCATTTGAACATTTCGGGTATTTCAGGGTTGGCTTCAAAAACCTCTTATGCTATGTTTCTGATGAAGTCTATTCAAGATACAATCGCAAAATCGAAAGAAGATGAATCGGTGGCTTTCGTTATGCTGAATGTAAAAGGACGTGATTTATTGGCTATTGACGAGATAAATACAAATAAGGAAGATATTGAAGAAATATTCCCCATATACGAAAAATTAAGACTTGAAAAGAAACCTTTTGACAATGTAAAATACTTTTATCCTTATTCAAAGGATATCGCGCCTACGACTTATGCAGCAACCGAAGATGTAAAGAATCAAATCAAGCGAAAATGTGCTTTTCAATACAAATATGTATTTGAAGAAGACAGAGATAGCATTGATTTGTTATTTGCAAATGTGGATGACCCAAACGAAACAATGGAGTCCATCGTAAACTATATTGCAACAGGGCAAGGCAAGTTTAATAATATTACATCGTGGGAAGATTTGAAAAAGACCTTGTATGAACAAACACAATCAGGTAATAAAGATAGCAGCGGGAAGGAAATAACTGTATTGAGCTGGCGTAAATTTTACCGCTTATTCAATAAATCGTACGAGAAAAACAAATCCCTATTTGCAAATCGTTGTTGTGAACAGCACGAAGTCCGCTTAAAAGAGCAGATTCAAAACATAAAAAAGAACGAAATTTTCGTAGTGGATGTTGCTAAACTGGATGAAGAAACTCAAGGTTTTGTTTTTGGGGATGTAATGAGGGCTATTTATGATTTGAAATTAGGAACTACCGACCGACCAGAAAGAGAAATACCCTCAAAAGTTATCATCTTTATTGACGAATTGAATAAATATGCTTCAAGTGAGATACCGAAAAATTCCCCTATTCTGAAACAGTTACTTGATATAACCGAAAGGGGACGTTCGTTAGGTATCATTCTATTCGGAGCAGAACAATTCATCAGCGATTTACACAAGCGGGTAAAAGGAAACTGTGCAACGTTAGCATACGGACGCACAAATGTAATTGAAATCTCAAAGGGCGATTTTCAATTTGTTCCGCCTGTATATAAATCAATGCTTACTCGCTTGAAACAAGGGGAATATATTTTACAGAATCCGGTATTCCGCTCTCTGTTGAATATCAAGTTTCCCAAACCCATATATAAACAATTTAAAAACGGTTAAAATATGAAACTCTCAATCGATAATTTTAAAACAATCAAGGAATTAAAAGACTTTACTTTTAATTCTATCAATGTTATTTCCGGTGTAAACAGCAGCGGAAAAACCTCGTTTATTCAATTTCTTCTATTGCTTAAACAGACCATAGAAGTGCAATCCGCAAATTCACATTTAGTATTCGATGGGAACTGGATAAAGTTAGGTTGTTGTAAAAATGTTATATATCAAAAGAATGTCAATAATCTAATTAGTTTTGAATTATCGTTTGACGGCAATGACATTGACGGCTATTTTCAACCGGTCTATGGAATTGAAAAAATATTTGCCAAAATAGATTATTTAATAAAAAATGAGGAATGTTGTCTTTCAAAGATTCGTTTCTCATATAAAACGCCTCAACAACCAAGAAAGGAACATTTCATTAGTTTTTCTAGTAATAACGAATTGTTTAAGTTGGAAACAGACACCGCATTGTTTGGGAAAGAGTTTATGGAATTAATTGGAAAGGAAGGGAACCTCAACCTGACATCTTTTATGCCATCAACTTTTTCCACGGACATAGATAATCCTGATTATCCTGAATTAGATAAAAATCCGAACAAAAGAATTACTATTGAAACAAAAACAAAAGAGATTCAAACCATTATATCAAATTTTTTTGAAAATATATCGTATATTGGTCCTTTGAGGGCCGAGCCAAGTGATTGGTATCAAGCTGTGAGAAACAAGTACATAGGAAATAAGGGCGAATATGCTGCTCAATTTCTTGAAGAAGAATCTGGGAAGGCTGTTGATTTTTATCAAATCTTAAATGATGGTAGCATTGGACACAAACAAACGATGGCATTGAGTAAGGCTGTTAAATATTGGATATGCGACATTTTTAATCTATCCAAGGATATTCGAGCAGAAAAGGATAATGATAGATATGTTGTCAAAGTTATAAATCACTACGGAGTAGAATCAACCATTCGACAAGTTGGATTTGGAATAAGCCAAGTTTTACCGATTATCGTTGAGGGATTAAGAATGGATAAAAACGGTTTATTAATTCTTGAACAACCGGAAATACATTTACATCCAAAGGTACAAAGCCTTCTGTTTGACTTCATTTATTCAATGTCCCTGACAGGAAAGCAATTCCTAATAGAAACACACAGTGACCATTTTATTACGCGAATGAGAAGACGAATTGCAGAAAGCAACAGCGATTTATACAAAAATGTAAATATGGTTTTCGTAGAACAACGAGAAGCAGAACATCTTTTCCGCAAATTGGATTTAAGCGATATGGGTACTTTCTCATATTTTCCTGATGATTTCGTGGAACAGTCGGATGATTATGACGCTATCATTATGGCTCAAGCCAATAAATCATTAACAAAGAATTGATTATGGAAGCTAAAGTGGTTTTGGACTTTTCCTCTGTCGTATGGAATGAAAATCATTTCCAAGATGACGCGGCATTACATTATAAACTTGCAAGCGAAGTCGTAATGTTTATCCAAGCATTTGAGAGTTGTAATAATCTAAAATTCATCGCACGGACGGAATTATTGAAAAATGTTATGGGGTTGTTTCCATATAACATTACCAATCGCCCTGATTTATCTGATTTCAAAAGACGTGCACAGCATTTTTTATCTAATAGATTTAGTGATTTTGTTTCATACGATAAAGATGATGATTCTACAATCAATAGTATTCCAAATATTTACTATAACTACTTTAGTGATGCGTTAAAAGTCGAAATAAGTTATTTACTCGCAGAAATACACAATTCTGCAAATAACTATATTTTCTGTACATTCAGCACTCGTTGGCAAAACAACGATAATCTTAAAACGACCAACCATTCAACAAAAGAACATGATACTATTGTTCACAAAAAAGGAAAATATACAATATACGATTTCTACTTGAATAAGTTCAGAAATATTTTCGAACATAATCCAAAACATGATAAACTAAAGGGTAAGCGAATAGAAAATGGAGCTTGGGTTTATCCTTTAACTTGTTTTGATGGAGAAGATACATTTTTCCCGCAAAACCTTTTAGATTCAGCAATTCAATATGGTGATGATTTGTATAACTTTGATGATGTAAATCAAACCTTTGTGTGTTTTAAAAATCATCTTGATAATAAATTTCATGGCTATGACGAAGACATCAAGAATGTTCCACATAAAATCAGGGAGGAATTTCATAAATGAGTAATAACACAAGAAAATTCACACCAGTTATCGGTAAGAACGTGATAGAAAATCTTACTATTGGGATGTACGACGATGCACGTTTCGTCTATCGAGAGTATGTACAGAACGCTGCCGACCAAATTGATCTTGCCAAAAGAGAAAAACTATATCAATCCGATAATGAAGCCTGTATTTATATTCAGATTGATAAAAATGCGAAAACGGTTATTATTGAAGATAATGCAACTGGCATAAAATCGCAAGAGGTGCTTCCCCTATTGGGAAATATAGCACAATCAACAAAAAACAAGTACGAGGATAAAGGATTTAGGGGCATAGGCAGATTAGGTGGATTAGGATATTGTGATAAATTGACTTTTGAAACTTCTTTTTATGGAGAAGAAGCCAAAAGCATAATGATTTGGGATGCCAAACTTTTGAAAAAGATTATCAATGATGATAGTGTGAAGATTGATGCAGCAGAATTGATAAGTATAATCACGGATTATTCCTTTCAAAATGAAAATGAGGAAGAACATTATTTTAAAGTTACAATGGAGGGTGTTGAGAATGAAGAATTGTTAGATGTGGAAAAAGTTCGAGATTATTTGTCAATGGTAGCACCTATCCCTTTCGCGTCACACTTTACTCATAGATATAAGATATATGAAGAAGCACAGCAAAACAATGTAATATTGGATGAATATAAACTATTACTTAATGGCGAACAATTATTCAAGGGATATAAAAATACCATATATGATAACAATAAGGAATTTTGCAAAATTATAGATATTCGATTTTTTGAAGCCTTTTATAAAGATTCATTATTGTATTGGGGTTGGTATGGCATATCACAAGATATGCACCAAATACCGGATGAAAATAAAGAAAGAGGTATTCGTTTGCGAAAATCCAATATCCAGATAGGATTAGAAAACAGGCTTGATGTTTATCATAGAGAAAAGTTAGGGAATCGCTATTTAGTGGGCGAAGTTCATGCAATTAATAAAGAATTAACCCCTAATGCACGTAGAGATTTTTTTATTGAAAATGAGGAATGTTTTCAACTTGTCAGACTATTACAAGATTTCTTTTGCAAACAGATATATACTATCTATTATGATTTTTCTAAAAAGAATGCAGCAATTAAAGCAAAGCAAGATTTAGTAGATAAAAGAGAGAAAATTAAAGATAATACCCTTGACACAGAAACTAAAGAAAAATTATCTATCGAAATAAAAAAATTAGAAAGAAAAGTACATGATGCCCAAAAAACATTACCACGATTATTGGATAAATATCAAAGCAAAGATGCAGTCTTGCATGATGTGTTAGAAAAAAGTCTTAAAGATGCTGGATTTGATTTTGACATATTAGATAAGATAGAAAACGCCCCAAATGATAATATCAAACCGGTTGAAATAAAACACCCACAAACACATATCATTCAAAAAAAAATCTTATCTCTGCAGGAAACAACACTTTTAAAGAAAGTTTATAGTGTTATTCGGCAAAATTTTATCAGAGAAACTGCCGAAGAATTGATACAGAAGATAGAGGAAGAATTGAAGAAATGAGAAATATACTCCTAATTGAGCCTAATTATAAGAATAAATATCCGCCAATCGGCTTAATGAAGATAGCAACATACCATCGAATCTTAGGTGATAATGTTACTTTCTTCAAAGGCGATTTGAGAGATTTGGTTGTAGAGAATATTACCAACGTTTGTATCGATACACTAAAAAACAATGACGGCACAATATTCTGGAATGAAAATAAACAATCAATTTTTCAATACATTAAGACAGGACACGAGGATTTTTTAGATAAGCTACCGGAATCCAATAATAGAGGATTAGTATTGAAATGCTTAAAAGATTACAAGGATTTTTATCGGAAAAAGAAATATGAGGAACATCCCATATATGATAGGGTGTATGTTGCTACTTTATTTACTTTTTACTGGAAAGTAACTATTGATACAATCAATTTCGCAAAAAAACTTGTTAAAGATATTCGAGAATTGAAAGTTGGAGGCGTTACAGCAACCGTTTTATATGAAGATGTTATAGAAGCAACTGGTATTGTTCCTCACAAAGGTTTATTGGATAAACCCAGCATTTTGGATGATAACAAGATTATTATTGATACGTTGCCGTTGGATTATTCCATTTTGGATGAGATTGAATATAAATACCCTGAAAATGATGCCTATTATGGATATATGACCAGAGGTTGTATTCGCAAATGCAGTTTCTGCGCTGTTCCAACGATAGAGCCGAAATACTGTGGTTATGTTTCGATTATGGGTAGAATAGAGGAAACGAAAAAGAAATACGGTGAGAAACGGAATCTTTTGCTCTTGGACAATAACGTATTGGCATCAAAGCAATTTCCTGTAATTATCGAAGAAATTAAAAAAGCCGGATTTACAAAGGGGGCTACATACATAGAGCCTAATCAATTTGATATTGCTATTAAGAGTTTGTTGGAAGGTACAAATGATAAAGCGTACATTAAACGTATTCACAATCTAATCAAAAAGTTATTAAGTCTATTAAAGGGAGAAATGCAACAATCTTTCTATAATTATTTAAAAGACAACAATGTTTTGGAGTTCGACAATATTACGAAAGTAAAATTATTGAAAATAGCCCCATACGTTTCAGAATTATATAATAAATATATAAAAAGATACCCTCGCTTTCGTTATGTGGATTTTAATCAAGGCGTAGATGCAAGATTATTTACGGAAGAAAAGGTTAAATTATTGAGCGAAATTCCTATACGCCCATTACGTATTGCTTTTGACGATATTAAAGAACGGGAAAAATATGAAAAAGCAATTAGGATGAGTATTGAGGCAGGCATTAAATATTTTTCAAATTACTTGCTTTACAATTTTAATGATAAACCGATTGATTTATATATTCGCCTTAAAATCAATGTGGAATTGTGTGAGGAATATACAAATAAAAATATTAATATCTATTCTTTTCCTATGAAGTTTCACCCGATAACAGGACAAGATAGATTTAATCGAAATTTTTTGGGCGAACATTGGAATCGTAAATTTCTTCGGGCAATACAAACAATCCTCAATGCGACAAAAGGTAAAATAGGAAAAGGTAAAAGTTTCTTTTACAAGGCTTTTGGAAATACAGAAGAAGAATTTGAGGAATTGCTTTATATGCCTGAACTATACATACTTTATCGTCTATTCTTTGAAGAAAAAGGCTATACCAGAATATGGCGGGAAGATTTTAACCGTCTGACAGCAATAGAAAAAGAAGAAGCAAAGAAGATTATCGAAGAAAATCACTTCACGGATATTCATTCACTAACAAATAGCAAGAATATCCTGAAAGTGCTAAAACATTATACGATAACAAGAAATGACATAACGAAAAATGAAGCGAGCGAATACGTTCTGGATTCGCATAAGATGAATAATGTAGAATAAAATACAATTCGCTGTTTTATAGTGATTTTCTGCAATAGTCCACAAAATCTGGTAAATTTCAGACGATTGTACACCTTCCAGCACAGCGCCATGTATGTTGATAATCAAAAAGATACAAGGTATAATCCATACAAAAAAGGGATATCTTATATTTTATTCCAAATTTCAACCGGTTTTTTGATAAATAAAGTATACCTTTGTCTTTAGATAGTTAGAAATTTATTTTGATCACCCTTAATTTAGACGATGATGATGTTCTATCGCACATGTTTATGTATACTGTTTTTGTCCGTTTCGACGATAGGGTTTTCCCAGCAATTGGTACAAGGAACCGTCACTTCAGCCGAAGACAAAGAGCCGGTTATTGGTGTGACGATAACGGTAAAGGGGAACCCGGCTCTGGGTACGGTTACCGATATCGACGGCCATTTCCAGTTGCAAGTTCCCGAAAGCAGTAAATTCTTGGTTTTTTCCTATATCGGAATGAAATCGCAGGAGGTGGCCATTAAACCGCTACTGACGATCGTGATGCAGTCCGATGCCCAGCAGTTGGAAGAGGTCGTTGTAACGGGTATGCAACGCATCGACAAACGGCTGTTTACCGGTGCGACAAGTAAAATCGACGCCAGCCAGGCCAAGATCGACGGTATGGCCGACATCAGCCGCTCGCTGGAAGGCCGCGCTGCCGGAGTGACCGTGCAAAACGTGTCGGGTACATTCGGCGCCGCCCCCAAAATCAGGGTGCGCGGAGCCACCTCGATCTATGGCAACTCGCGGCCTCTCTGGGTTGTCGACGGTATCGTGATGGAAGACAATATCGAAATATCGTCGGACGACCTCTCTTCCGGTAATGCCGAAACGCTGATTTCGTCGGCAGTGGCCGGCCTGAATGCCGATGATATCGAAAGCATACAAATCCTGAAAGACGGTTCGGCTACCTCTATTTACGGCGCCCGCGCCATGTCGGGCGTGGTGGTCGTCACCACAAAAAAAGGGAAGGCCGGACAAAGCCGCCTCGCCTATACCGGTGAGTTTACCGTCCGCCTGAAACCGACTTACCGTGAGTTCAATATCACCAATTCCCAAGAGCAGATGGGGATCTACAAAGAGATGGAAGAAAAAGGGTGGCTCGAATTTACGAAGATCGACGGCGCTTCCAATTCGGGAGTCTACGGTAAAATGTACGAACTGGTCAACCAATACCTGGGCGGCGACGAATACGCCCTCCGCCAACGGGACGCCGAAATGAACGCGTTTCTCCGTAAGTCGGAATTTATCAACACAGACTGGTTCGACATCCTGTTCGATCAAAGCCTGCAACAAACGCACTCGCTCAGTTTCAATACCGGTACGGACAAGTCGACGTTCTACACCTCGCTTTCCGCACTGAACGATCCCGGATGGTCGAAAGCCAGCGCCGTAGAACGCTACACGCTGAACGTGAAGGCCTCCTACAACATCTCGCCCAGCCTGACACTGAATATGCTGGGATCCGGATCCAACCGGAAGCAAAAGGCGCCGGGAACATCGAGCCGGGATGTGGACGTCGTCTCCGGGAAAGTAAACCGGAGCTTCGATATCAATCCCTACAGCTATGCCCTGAACACCTCCCGCACATTAGACCCGGACACCTATTACCGGAAGAATTTCGCGGCGTTCAATATCAATCACGAACTGGAAAACAACTACATCGACCTGGACGTGAAAGATGTCAAACTTCAGGGCGACCTGACGTGGAAAATCCTGAAAGGATGGGACGTGACCGCTCTGGGGGCGATCCGCTACATGTCGTCGCAGCAGGAACACCACATCAAAGACCGTTCCAACCAGGCCATGACCTACCGCGCAGGAGTGGAAGAGGGCGAGGGCGGCGTGAATGAAACCATCCGCGAGAGCAACCGCTATCTCTACCGCGACCCGGACGACCTGAGCGCTTTACCCGAAACCATTCTCCCGAAAGGAGGGATATACGAACTGAGTTCCAACAACCTGAAAAGCATCGACTTCCGCCTGTCGAGCAATTATGCGACCAACTTCCGCGAAGTGCACGTCATTAGCCTGTTCGGAGGGATGGAGACCAATTCGACCGAACGCGGAAAGACCTGGTTCCGCGGTTGGGGATACCAGTACGACAAAGGGGGAAGCCCATTCTACGACTATATGGCCTTCAAGCAGGGAAAGGAAGAGGGTTCGGATTATTATTCCCGGACGTCTACCATGTACCTCAACGCCGCTTTCTTCGCCATGGGCACCTATTCGTATCAAGGAAAGTACACCCTGAGCGGCACCACCCGCTACGAAGGAACGAACAAGCTGGGTAAATCCCGCAGCGCCCGCTGGTTGCCGACGTGGAACGTGTCGAGCGCATGGAACGCCCACGAAGAGAGCTGGTTCAAAAACGACGTGCTTTCACACGGAACCATCCGGCTCTCCTATTCGCTGGCAGCGGACAGAGGCCCGGCGTGGGTGACGAACTCCCTGCCCGTCTTTATGCCCAACACGCCCTGGCGGCCTTTCGCTTCGGTGTTGGAACCGGGTATTGTGCTGGATGATCCGGAAAACAGCCTGTTGACATACGAGAAGAAGTATGAATTTAACGTCGGCGTTGATCTGGGATTCCTCAACGACCGCCTGACGCTCGCCGGCGATGTATACCGGCGCAACCAGTTCGACCTGATCGGCGAAATATATACCATCGGCGTTGGCGGCGGCACGTCACTGACGGAAAGCGACGGGGGAAATATCCGGAAGTATGCCAATTCAGCCACGATGAAATCAAGCGGCGTCGAGTTGGCTATATTTGCTAAAAACATTGTCACGAAAGACTTCCAATGGTCTACCGACTTTATATTCAACAAGTCGGTCAACGAAATCACCACGCTGGATTCCCATCCGCGCGTCATCGACTTGGTCAGGGGGAATCTCTTTTCCCGGCGGGCAGGCTACCCCGTAGGCGCCCTGTTCTCCATCCCTTTCAACGGGTTGAACAATGAAGGGTTGCCTACGTTTATCAACGAAAAAGGAGAAGAAACCATCGCGGATATCAACTTTCAGGAAAATACAGAGCTGGACTTCTTGAAGTACGAAGGACAAATCGACCCTACCCTCTCCGGCTCCCTGACGAATACAGTAGCATACAAGGGCTTCCGCCTGAATATCTTTATCACCTACGCCTTTGGGAATGTCGTTCGCCTCGATCCGGTATTCTCGGAAGAATATTCGGACCTGGATGCGATGCCGAAAGAGTTTAAGAACCGTTGGGTGAACCCGGGCGACGAACAGGTTACGACGATCCCGGTGATTGCCAGCCGCCGCCAAGCGATGAACATAGCCAGTCTGGATCAGGCGTACAATGCCTATAACTATTCGACTGCGCGGATTGCAAAAGGCGATTTTATCCGCTTGAAAGATGTCTCGCTCACGTACGACTTACCCAAGAAGTGGACGAACGCAATACGGTTCGGCGATATCTCATTAAAGCTGATGGCAACGAACCTCTTCTTGCTGTATGCCGATAAGAAACTGAACGGACAGGATCCGGAATTTTTTAATAGTGGAGGAGTGGCCAACCCGCTCCCTAAACAATTCACACTGACAATTAGGATGGGCTTATGAAAAAGATTATTTACTGTGGATGGATCGTACTTGCCGGAAGTGTTTTGCTTTCCTGCGATGATTTTCTGGATGAAATGCCGGATAACAGGACGCTACTGGATACGCCGGAGAAAATCAAAGAGTTGCTGGTTACATCTTACCCGATAGGGAGTTATTCGTTGATTACCGAATTGAGTTCGGACAATCGCGTCGATAACCGCGCGCCGAACGAGATGGGGATTGTACTGAACACGCTGGCTTTCGACCGGATGGACGATGAAATATTTGCGTGGAAAGAAATTGTCAGTTCCAATGACGAGGATTCGCCCTACTTCCTGTGGGAATCCTACTATCAATCCATTGCCGGCGCAAACCATGCGATTCAGGCCATCGAGACGCTGGAAGCCGAAGGTAAGGGGGAAGAATCCATGAGTTCGCAAAAGGGAGAAGCGTTGGTGCTACGCGCCTATTCCCATTTTATGCTGGTCAATATTTTCGCAAAAACGTATAAAGATCCCGTAACCAGCCGGTCGGACCTGGGTATCCCCTATTCGACGAAACCGGAAACGGAAGCCGGCATCGGGTATGAAAGAAGCAGCGTGGCCGAAGTCTACGATCTGATTGCCCAAGACCTGGAAGCAGGGATCGGACTGATCGACGACGATACCTACGAAGTGCCCAAGTACCATTTCAACCAAAGGGCTGCACACGCTTTTGCCGCTAAATTCTATTTATACAAAAAAGAATACGCCAAAGTGGTGGAACATGCCGACGTGGTGTTGGGCGCCGGCGACCCGTCGCTCCTGTTGAGGGACTGGGTCACCATTTACAGCAATCCGGATGCCGAATCCAACGCCTATATCAGCGTCGATTCCCCCGCCAACCTGCTGCTGATCCCTACCCTTTCGGTGTTCCACCGCCGTTTCATGAACAACCGCTATGCCCACAACGGAAAGGCTGTGCGGGGAAATATCTCGGACAGGGGGCCTACCTGGTCGGGACGGCCTCCATTCCTGCAAGGTTGGGTATGGACGTACGGGGAACTGTATGGGATATTCGTGCAAAAAATGGATGAGTATTTTGAATTTACCGACAAAATAGCCGGCATTGGGTATGCCCACTGTGTGCGCACCGAATTTACCACCGATGCGACATTGCTCGACCGCGCCGAAGCCAAGATATTTTTGAACGACATCAACGGGGCGGTAGCCGACCTGCAGATATGGAACAAAAGCCACCGCGCGACGACAACGCTGACACGGCAAAACATCACAAGCTTTTATACCCCCGACAAGACGAATTTCGTGTTTACCTTCCATACGTCCGAATTGAGTCCCCAGTTTGTGGTGACACCCGAACAGAAGCCGTTCGTGGATTGTGTCTTGCATTTCCGGCGCTTGGAAAGGATGTACGAAGGAGACCGCTGGTTCGACATCAAACGGTATGGGATTGAGCTGGAACATATTATCGGGCCAAGCGCTCAAAAGGAATACCTGACGTACGACGACGACCGCCGCGCGATCCAGATCCCGTCCGACGTCACCGGCGCCGGTTTGGCTCCCAATCCGCGTCCGCAAGACATTTCAAACGGCGATCTTAAAAAGATATTGGTTGAATCTAATTAAAATCAAGACAATATGAAAACTACATACAAAATAGGCGCATGGATACATCCCCTGTTGGTGGTGATAATCCTGTCGTTTTCGATGACGGCGTGTAACGAAGACGATACATTTACCGAATCCATATTCGTGGACAAGCCGGCGCAGGATCCCGGCTCGGCCACTTACGCATTCGACAGCTGGTTGGATGCCAATTACCTGGTACCGTACAACCTGCAATTCCGTTACAAAATGCAAGACGTCGGGTCGGATATGGACTACAACCTGGTACCCACCAGCTTGGAGCGGTCGGAAAGCATGGCTATATTGGTCAAATATCTGTGGTTCGACGTCTATAAAGAGGTCGTTTCCGAGACGTTCCTGAAGGAACACGGCCCCCGGATTATTCACCTAATCGGCTCTCCCGCCTACAATCCGTCGCTCGGAACCATGGTGCTGGGTACGGCGGAAGGAGGAATCAAGGTGACGCTTTACAACTGTAATATGTTGAATGTGAATAACCTGAACATAGATGTTATGAACGAATACTACTTCAAAACCATACACCACGAGTTTGCGCATATCCTCCATCAGAAAAGGATGTACCCGAAGGAATTTGAAAACTATTCCGCCGGCTATTACGATCCGGATGGGTGGCAACACCGTACCGACTCGGAAGCGGCTTCGCTGGGGTTTGTTTCTCCCTATGCCGGCAGCCAGCCGAGGGAAGATTTCGTAGAGATCATCGCCAACTATATCGTGAAAACAGATGCCCAATGGAATGCGATATTGGACAGGGCGTCCAAACCCGGCGTCAACCAGAGCGGGGAAACGGTACAGGATCCGTTGGACGGGAAAGCCCTGATCCTCATCAAGCTGGGGATCGCCGAGAAATGGTTGAAAGAGGCGTGGCAGATTGAGTTAAAGACGTTACGTGCAGAGGTGCAGGAACGCCAATTGCATATAGCGGAAGTGTTAAACGAATCTTATTGGTAATAACTGAAATTCAGATACGATATGAAAATAAATACTAAACATTGTTTGTTGATGGTTTTGCTCTTTTCCCTCTCTTCCTGTGAGTGGAAAGAGGACGATTTATTTCCGGAATCAGCCGCTTTGCGATTGAATCATGCCATCGACCAGGCAAAAGCCACACTGTTGGCCGCAGAGACCGGCTGGGTCATGGACTATTTCCCGACGCCCGAAAGCGGCGGCTACCCGTTATTGGTCAAATTCGACCGGAACGGGATGGCGACTGTTGCCGCCCGGAATGCCCTTTTCCCGAGATTCACCAACAGTTCGGGAACGTTCGATGTGATCGGCGACAACGGGCCGGTATTGACCTTTAACTCCTATAACGACCTGTTCCACTCCTTCTCGAACCCCGAAAATCCGGCCGGTATCGGGTTGGGCGGCGATTACGAATTTATTATCCTGGAGGTCACCGACGAGGTGATTAAACTGAAAGGAAAGAAGCGGGCGACGGATATCCTGCTGCGGAGATTAACCGCCGAAGAGGGATGGGAAGCCTATGCCAATACGGTTCACGGGATGGATACGTTCCTTTTCGACCCGAAAGCGCCGACCCTTTTTGTCCATATAGGAGATAAAAGATATGTCGCCTCAGAAGGTATCAACCATGTATTTTCGATGTTGCCCGAAGGTGCGGACGCCAACCTGTCGGAGCCGGAGACACTGCCTTTTATTGTCACATCCGACGGTATCAGGTTGTATAAACCCTACGAATCGGGCGAAGAAAGCGAGAAAATCGACGTGCAACACTTTGTGCTGAATCCCGAGAAGACGGCGTTGGTGGCTTCGGAGAATAACACCGTTCGCATAACCGGCCAACCGGCTGCCGACTTTTTCATCGACAGCCTGAACTGGACGGGCACCAACTCCTGGGTCATCGACAAAGACCATCTGGGCGGCCTGTTTTCAACGGTCTACGGACAGGTGGTCGAGAATTGTAAAACCAAATACAAAGAAGATTTTGATTCGTTCTTTTTGACCTACAAAGGCGCACGGAAAGAAAAAACCCTGTCGTTCAAAAGCGGCAAATACGAAGGCGCATACGATTTTGACATAGCTTTAGTCAATGACCGGCCTGTCTTTACCTACAAAGGAGCTGCCGACCGGAACGGCGAAGTCTATCTGGCGAATATCGGCGGTTTCAGCGACTTTATTGCCGCGCTGGGCGGAGATACGTATACCATTACGGCAGATTCCCCGATACGGCCGACCGTACTGACACTAACCGGGGTTTCCAACCCGAACAACTGGTTTAAACTGATTTTGAAATGATCACTACTTAATTATAAACTTAATTTAAAAACAGGATGTTATGAAAAGACATTTACTCCTTTTAGCATTGTTGATCACCGGTATCTGTGCAAGCGCGCAGCCGGTTTCGACAAAGGTATCAAAAACGCGAAAAGCGCATGTGAATCACGCGCAACAGGCCACCGCCACCCGGGTGGAAAAGAAAGTGATGGAAAAACGAAGCCCATTCGCAGACTCGAAAGTGAAAGAGGTCATCTCTTCCAAAAAGATGAAGGATGGTTCCGTTTATCGTACTGTCAAATTAGACAATGGCATGGTAAAAAAGCAATGGCTTAACCCATCTAAGAAACTACAAAGCAAAATTGCCATACCCCGCCCAAAAGCAGGCGTATTAGTTGCCGCAGAAGGCTCTTTCTTCGAAGGATTTGAAGGATGGGACGGCGAAACGCTGGACTGGATTCCCGAAGGATGGGTTGACGAAAGCAAAGAAAATACACCTTCAAATTTGGTCGATGCAGCTGGGGATGTGTATAATTTTACCTGGCAAACAACAGAGGGTGGAGGTCTTGGTCAGACTCCGACAGAAGGTATTTATTCCGCCTTCATTCAGTTTTCTACGTTTTACCTGACCGATGATGAAGAGAATCCGGTGGCTCCGGCTACCCATCAGGATGAATGGTTAATCTCTCCAAGTGTAACCATCGACAGGCCGGATTATGTTTGGGACTTTGATATGTATTATGATCCGTTCTGGAGTCTTCTTGATTACGAAACGATGGAATTTGGCGAATTACGGACTGTGGTCGAAGCGCTCATCTCGACCGACAACGGGGCAACATGGACAAAAAAATGGGATAACCGCGCCAACGCCGCCCAGTATACCGAAGATGAACTTTGGAACTTTATATTAGAAGAACCTGCTCCGTGGGTTAAGGTTACAATAGACCTAAGCGAATATGCCGGACAAACGATTAAAACGGCGATCCGTTACATCAACGACGATGGCGAATCCGCTTATGTCGATGCGGTAACGATTGGTTATCCTCCTCTGGAAGTCTCTTACCGGCGTCCTGGAGGCTATTTGATTTCGGGCTTTTCCGAAGACTATTATTTGCTGAACGCGAATATAATCGTTGGGAATGCTTACACGCCTACCCAATGGAAAGCGAATGTCAAAAATGCAGACGCAGTCAGCTGGGATTTCGGAGGTACAATATTCAATGAAACCAATCCCATAATCACGTTGCCCTATGAGTTGTACGATACCCCTGTTTTAAGCGCAAGCAATGCAGGAGGTACGGCTGAATTCCAGTTGGGAGTTGAAGGCGAAGACAATTATATGCTGCTGGGAGGAACCAATACCTGGGATGTTGAAGAAGAGGAACCTAAATCATTCGGCTTGGGTAATTATGATATACAATATCGATTTACCTATTATTCAGACCTTAACGCAGAGGGTTTTCCTGAATACACATTTAAAGGAGCTGCCAACTACTTTGAAAAACCGACCGGTAAATACATATTTGAAACATTGAATGTTCATGCCGGTAATGTTGTTGCCAAAGAAGGCGAACCCGTCAAATTAGAGATCTATGCTATGGATAATGAAGGGAGGAAGGGACGTTTACTCGCCTCTTCGGAAGCCTATCCGGACGATTTCATCGTAGGAGAGGTCGACGATGGATATATCTATCATACCGTTCCGTTTAAATTCAAGGAAGTTGATCCTGAAACCGGCCGTGAAGAGGATACCTATTTGGAAATTAACAGCGCCTTTATCGCCGAATTTACCAATTACGAATCAGCCGATGTATTCTTCCAATACGAAGACCATCCCACCGGCGACAATTATGGTTATGGTGTCTTTGAAGAAGGTTATCTGTCTTTGGGAGCAACATCCGCTCTGTTTGATTTAGATGCCTCTTTCCCATTCTTAGTCACTGAAACGAATGACGAGAGTGAAACAGGCAACAAATATGCAGCTCCGGATGAAGGAGGTACCAAAGAGTTTAAAATCACTACGTTGTGGACTCCTGAAGGTTGGTGGCTTGAAGAAGAGCTTCCCGATTGGATCGAATTGGGAGAACCTGTTTCGGATGGTACCGGTGTTGTGACTTTGCCTGTTACCGTTGCGCCGCTGCCCAGCCTTGCCAGCCTTGCCAACCGTGCCATTGTTGCGTCACCCGATGGTGTTACCGGCCGTAATGCCGACATCAAGCTGGTTTCTTATGGTTGCAGCCTGACGTTGAAAATCAAACAGGGCGACGCTTCGTATACCGGAATCTCTACCATTGTTCGGACAAGCGCAGTAAAAGCGGTTCGCCAAGGCGACACGTTCTTGTTGTCTTATCCGAACGGTACCACTGCGGTAGCGGTCTATACGTTAGCCGGCCAAAAGGTGTCGGAACACACATTAAACGCGTCCGGAAGATATACCTTACCTGCAGCCGACCTGTCTAAAGGCGTTTACCTCCTGAAATTCTCAGGAAAAACGACGGAAACCTTGAAGGTCATCAAGTAAGCATACGCTTCAAGATAAAAAAGGGGGGCTGTCCAAAAGGGCAGCCTCTTTTGTTATTTGCCTATTTCACGAAAATAGATTAACGTGAGGATGACGGACTAACTAACCCGTTCCGACGCACTAACTGGGTAGCTGAACCTACACACAGGATCAAAAAAATTACTCCCGTCCAAAAAAAAATTGCTCCCGTCCTGTGTGAGAATCACTCCCGTCCTTTTAAAAATTACTCCCGACCATTTAAAAATTACTCCCGTCCTTTTAAAAATCACTCCCGTCCTTTTAAAAATTACTCCCGTCTGTTTTTGACTGTTTTGTGTGTGACTTGTTTATGAAAGTTCTCTGAAAATAATAGTTGCCCAATGGTGAATTTGTG